>JAGXLC010000012.1 GCA_018334875.1 Bacteroidales bacterium
CTAAATCAAACAGAAAAATGTCCGGTGCCATTCCGCCGCGGTATCTTTTCCAGGTTCTGTATATCCGTGATTTGTCAGTGTAGGCGATACGGTTGCCGTCATCAGAGAATGAAGCATTCTCCCCATAGGGAACGGATAATTTTTCTGCCGGTCCACCTTCATCGGAGATGAGATAAAACTGGCTGTAACGCTGGCGTCCGCTTTTTCTTGATGAGGCGAACAATACCTGCGATCCGTCGGGGTGCCAGTCCAGCACCCGGTCGGAACCGCCGTGCCAGGTGACACGGGTTGGTATGCCGCCTGTGCTCGGAGTAACATATACATCCATGTTGCCGTCGTAATTGCCGCTAAAGGCAATTTTGGACCCGTCTGGCGAAAATTTGGGCCAGGATTCTTCACCATCCGGTGAGCTAAGCTTATGAGCGGTACCGCCGGTTTTTTCCACCACCCAGATATCGCCCCCGTAGGAGAAGGTGATGTGGCTTTCCGATACATCGGGATAGCGAAAGAGACGCGCATCAATCTGCGCCATGATGTTGACGCTAAAAAGGGCAAACATCAGCAAAGGGAGCGTAGTTTTCAAAAAATTCATGGTTTAAAAGATTTAAATTGTTTGTTTATATCCGATCCGATATTCCTGAGTTCCTGGGCGAGCTGTTAAAAAGGCGAGCCTTACCAAAAACCTTATAAATAAATGACAGGATATTGAATGAGTGAAGATAAGGAAAAATATTTTTATTCTTTCATTTCGTTTTTTAATCCTGACGGGTCCTAAAGATATCGTCAGGTTAGCCTGGCCCAAAAGACTTGCAGATAAACCCGGAAGGTTGCTGCCGAACCTGAGACCTTCGGGCATCTTGCTGAGACGGGACTCAGAAGCGCCTAATCCGGTATAAATTTTATCGTTTTTAAGGCAATATAGCACGTATTTGTCATGAATACCAATTTTCCATTTACTTATCAAATAAAGAAAAGGCTTTTTAAAGATGGAAATTAAGCAAAAATTTTGATATTTGATACAATTGTTTTATATTTGTACTCGTTAATGAGGCAAAACAATCTTAATTAAAAATATATTGCGGGGTGGTCCCGCTGGAAGCGGGACGTTGGGCTCATATCCGGCAGCCGTCGGACACAAGTTGAAGTACTTTGAAAAAGAGAAAAGAGAATTGCAAAATATATTGCGGGGTGGAGCAGTTGGTAGCTCGTTGGGCTCATAACCCAAAGGTCACAAGTTCGAGTCTTGTCCCCGCTACTAAAAACCCGTCAAGTGACGGGTTTTTTTATTGTCCTGCTTGATTGTAACCTTATTCTACCTCAGATTATTCAATGCCTGGTCGATCATGTTGTTCAGGTCGATTAAATGGTAATATACAACTCCCTCATTGATGGCATTCCTGAAGCCTGCTTCCTCAAAGATAGGGGATGGGTTAATAAGTAAAGGTTTCCTTTTTTGTTTATTTCCTCATCATAAATTCATGAAATCTATTATCTTTGTAGGTTTGGTTTTTTAAGTATCTATTTCATATGGCAGAAAAGGAAAACAATAACAATAAGCCTGGCCTGCTTCAGCGGTTAAAAAACAAGTACCGGCTGATCATCTTTAATGATGATACCTTTGAGGAAGTGTGGTTCATGCGATTGAGCCGTCTTAATCTACTTGCCGTAGTTGGAAGCGGTACCATACTGTTGATTGCACTGGTGAGCCTTCTGATTGCTTACACACCCGTCCGGGAATTCATACCCGGTTATCCCGAGGCCAATGTAAGACGTAAAATGGTAGAGAATTATCAGAAGCTGGATTCGCTCGAAAAGGAGCTTTCTCTGAGATCTCAATATATAGACAATATTTCTACGGTAATGAGCGGAGGGGTACCCGAAAACCCAGCCGAAACATACGATACAACTGTCAATGACCGGAATGTAACTTTTCAAACCTCCCGGGATGACTCGTTGCTTCGTGAACAAATTGAACAGAAGGAAAGATATTCCCTGGCGGTGAATTATCAGGAATCTACCGGAAGGGACTTGTCCCAGATCCATTTTTTTACACCTTGCAAAGGCTTGGTAACGAATTCTTTTAATGCAAGGGAAAATCATTTTGGAACTGACATTGTAGCGGGGGAGAATAATGTGGTGAAAGCAGCCCTGGAAGGTACGGTGACCATGGCCAACTGGACCCTTAAGACCGGATATATCATTCAGATACAACATAAAGACAATCTTTTAACCGTTTATAAGCACAATGCAGAATTGTTGAAACAGGTAGGCGATCATGTAGAAGCAGGTGAAGCCATTGCTGTCATCGGAAATTCCGGTGAATTAAGCAGCGGTCCTCATCTGCATTTTGAGCTTTGGAGAAACGGTACCCCCCTCGATCCGGAAAAATACATCGTTTTTTAAGTAAGAAGGATAAGAATATATTATGCGGGAAAAAAAGCGAATTGCCATTTTGGGCTCAACCGGTTCTATAGGTACGCAAGCTTTGGAGGTTATAAATCAATATCCTCAGCATTTTGACGTTAAGGTATTATCTGCCAAATCCAATGCAGAGCTACTCGCAAAACAGGCCCGTCAGTATGTTCCCGCTTCAGTTGTGGTTGGTGACGAAACAAAATATGAACAGCTCAGAAACGATCTGGCCAATAACCATGTGAATATATATTCCGGCGTGAATGCCCTGGCAGAAATTGTAAAATCGAAGGATATCGATTTGGTATTGATTTCACTTGTAGGTTATGCCGGTTTGCTCCCTACCATCAATGCAATCAAAAGTGGAAAGGAAATTGCCCTGGCCAATAAAGAAACACTGGTTGTGGCAGGCGATTTGGTCAGATCCCTTGCCGGAAAGTATCAGGTGCCAATTTACCCCGTTGATTCTGAACATTCAGCCATCTATCAGTGTTTGGTTGGAGAAGAAAACAATAACGTGGAAAAGATTTATCTTACAGCCTCCGGAGGTCCCTTTCGAGATTTTAGCCGGGAGCAGATGAAACATGTTTCCAAGGAAGATGCGTTGAAGCATCCCAACTGGAGTATGGGTGACAAAATCACCATTGACTCTGCATCTCTTATGAATAAAGGATTGGAGGCAATCGAGGCCCACTGGCTATTCGGGCTGGAACCGGAACAGATTGACGTGGTCATTCATCCTCAGTCGATTATACATTCCGTTGTGCAGTTTGAGGATGGTTCCATGAAGGCACAAATGGGGCTTCCGGATATGAAATTGCCGATTCTTTATGCTTTAACTGCACCAGATAGATTAAAATCCGATTTTAAACGTTTTAATTTTGAGGATTTTTCCAGGTTGACTTTTGAAAAGCCTGATTCTGAAAGGTTCCCCAGTCTTTTTCTGGCTTATGAATCAATGAAAGCGGGTGGTAATATGCCCTGCATTTTGAATGCAGCCAATGAAATTGCAGTGGAAGCGTTTTTAGAGAATAAGATCGGGTTTCTTCAGATGTCAACAATAGTTGAACAAACAATGAATAAAATATCTTATATTCGCAACCCCGTTCTTGAAGATTATATACAAACAGATGAGGAAACAAGGGTGCTGGCCCGAAGTTTAATATCAAAAAAAGTGGAAGATTGATGGAAGTATTAGTGAAAGTAGTCCAGTTAATAGTTAGTTTGTCGATTCTGGTAATTGTTCATGAATTTGGACATTTTATCCTGGCTAAATTATTCAATACAAGGGTTGAAAAATTTTATTTGTTTTTTAATCCGGGTTTTTCCCTGTTCAGATTCCGTAAAGGGGAAACCGAATATGGAATGGGATGGCTTCCGCTGGGAGGCTATGTCAAGATTTCCGGAATGATTGATGAATCTATGGATAAGGATCAGATGCAAAAGCCTCCTCAACCTTATGAGTTCAGGTCGAAACCTGCCTGGCAGCGTTTGCTTATTATGCTGGGAGGAGTGATAATGAATTTTCTTCTGGCCGTCCTGATTTATGCCTCGGTGCTTTTTGCATGGGGTGAACAATATCTGCCGGCAGATAACGCAAGATATGGAATAGCGGCTGATTCCCTGGCTGAGCGCATTGGTTTTCAGGATGGAGATAAGATCGTATCTGTGGAAGGCAAATCCGTGACACGTTTTAATGAAATACCCAAAACCATTCTGCTGGAAAAAGCCAATCAGGTGACCGTAGAAAGGAACGGAGAGCCCAGGCAGATTTATATACCTGATTCGTTATATTCCAAAATTGTTAATAATCCAGGATTTATTAGTTTAAGGGTTCCGTCCATTATTGGGGGGTTTAGCGAGGATTCCCCGGCCAGGCAGGCAGGCTTGCAGCCCGGCGACCGCATCGTTAAGGTGAACGGAAATGATGTACAGTTTATGGATCAGCTCAGGAAAGTCCTTTCCGATAAAAAAAACGAAAAGATTTCTGTGACTGTAAAAAGGGAGGGCGAGACCAAAAGCTATTCGCTGAGAACTACCCAGGAAGGCTTAATTGGTTTTTATGCCGGTAGCCTGGAAGAACATTTTCAGCTCGAAAACAAACGTTATGGCTTTATTGCCGCTGTACCCGCCGGTATAGATAAGGGAATTGAAACCATGAGCGAGTACCTCAAACAACTGGGTTTGATATTTACCCCGGATACTGAGCTTTATAAAGAAGTAGGGGGATTCATCACAATAGGAAAGATATTTCCTGGATCGTGGAGTTGGTACGCCTTTTGGAACCTGACTGCCTTCCTGTCGATCATTCTGGGAATTCTCAACATTTTGCCAATTCCTGCGTTGGATGGTGGTCATGTAATGTTTTTGGTATATGAGATTGTCAGCGGACAGAAACCCAGTGAAAAGTTTCTTGAATATGCCCAGATAGCGGGTATGCTGATTTTGTTCTCTATCTTGATTTACGCAAATGGCAATGACATTGTAAAATTGTTTTCTAATTGACAACTTAATTGAGATTGTTTTCAATTTTGTTTAAAAAGTTTTAATTTAGATATCTAATAATACTTAAAAATTTGTAAGCATATGTTTGATTTTGTGATACTTGGAATTACCGGACCGTGGGAAATCATTCTCATCGTATTGGCTTTACTGCTGCTTTTCGGTGGAAGAAAGATTCCCGAGATTATGAAGGGTTTTGGGAAAGGCATCAAAGAGTTCAAGGATGCCACCTCTGCTAATAAGTCAGAAGAAGAGGATAAAGAAAAATTAGAGGAAAAAAGCCGTGAGAGCCACGAATAATCCTTCTGTTACATAAAAGGATTTATAATTGATAAGCTTCCCGGAAGGTTAATGGGATAGTTGCGTTCTTTCTACGATTGACATTGGGGTGTAAATCGGTAATAATGGATAATTCAGAATAATATCCCGTATCTCTTCCCGTTTGATAAATCGGTTGAAAATTCGATCCTTCTGAAATTTACAGGAGATCGTACGAAATTTGGCTTTTGTGGAGTATATTTGTCTGGCTAAAGTGTAGTTTAAGCAGGAATCTACCGGAATAAGGAACTTTTTATAACAATGCCAGAAAAAACCCAAAAGAATTTATTCAGACGCATTAGGAAATTCTTAATTACATTCTCTGTAATCGGTATTTTTTCAAGTACTCTGTTTTCCGTCCCTCCCGCTTCCGATTCCATACCCGTTTTTCCTGATTTGGTTTATGAATACCGGATCACCGAGCTAAACCATCTTACTCCTGTAGAATTGGAGTATAATGAACATGTGAGGCGGTTTATAGATGTTTATACAGTCGAAAGACGAGATCATCTGGCCAGGATTGCAGGAAGGGCAGAGCGATATTTTCCAATGATTGAGCAAAAACTGGATAAATATGATCTGCCCCTTGAACTGAAATATTTGGCTGTTATTGAATCGGCCCTCGATCCGTTTGCTGTATCAGAATCTGGGGCTGTGGGCCTGTGGCAGTTTAAGCTTAATACCGGGAGGATGTTTGATCTTGAGGTGAATTCCTATATTGACGAAAGAAGAGATCCTTATAAGTCCACAGAAGCTGCCTGTAAATATCTAAGGTATCTTTACAGGATTTATGGTAACTGGCAGCTTGCCCTGGGTGCTTATAACGGGGGTCCCGGGGTGATAAGAAAAGCAATTGCCCGTTCGGATAAGGAAAAGTCTTTCTGGAAGCTTTATCCTCATTTACCGGATCAGACAAAAAGTTATGTCCCTGCTTTTATTGCTGTCAATTATGCCATGAATCATCTGGAGAAACATAAGATAACTCCTGAGAAGGAGAATCATCAATATATCAATACCGATACGGTAAAGTTGAGTTATGCCGTTTCCTTTCAGGATATTGCGGATAAAACAGGGGTATCCGTATCTACGCTTAAAGAGTTAAATCCGGTGTACAGAAGGGATTTTATTCCCAATATGAATGGTGAAACTGTGCTTACTCTCCCGGAAGATAAGGTTTTAACATTCCTGAGAAGCGAAGAATCTCTTTCCGATAAAAGGGAGGGGAAATTCCCTGAAGAAAAAAATAAAACAACTGACAGTAAAGAAAGCAAGAAAAGAATCATTCATGTCGTTAAAAAAGGAGAATATTTTCATAAGATTGCGATGAAATACAATTGCACAATAGAAGATATAAGAGAATGGAATAATTTGTCCGGGAACAATCTGACAATGGGTCAGAAGCTTGAAATATGGGTGGATCCTGAATATATTGAACGGATAGAAGATGAAAAGTTGCGATACAGGAAGAAAGCAGAGTCAGATACAAGCAAACGGATAGTGTACTATACAGTTAAGGAAGGAGATACCATTTGGAGTATTGCCAGTAAATTCAATTGTGAATCCATTGCAGAACTTATCCGTGCCAATGATATTCAGGACGAAAACGACATAAGTCCGGGCAAGAAGCTTAAAATTTATCTGGATCATTAATAAAGAAAATTACCTATGATGAATAAATTATTTAGAGGATTTTTGATGATTACACTTATTGGTGTTCTGGCGGGGGGGTGCAAGACTGATAGCGGTGATAGTGGTGATAGCGGAGGAAAAAAGCGGCAGCAGCAGGGGGTGATGCCCAGTGTAACCGGTAAGACAGGTGAACTTGTTGTTGTGATGGATACAAGTAAGTTTAACGGCGAAACCGGTCTGCCCGTTAAACAAAGCCTGAGTGCTGTTTTCAAGGGACTGCCCCAAGCGGAACCCATATTTGATTTGGTTAATATTCCCCACAGGGCCCTGGATAAAGGATTCAGAACACACCGAAATGTGTTGAGGGTGGATGTTGATAAGAAATATACCGAACCCAAATTTGCTGTTAAAAAAAATGTTTTTGCCAGTCCTCAGACCTTTGTGGAAGCTCAGGCTCCTAGCGATTCGGCGCTTAAAAGGCTTTTTGAAAACAGCGGGGATGATGTGGCACAGAGATTTGTTGAAGGAGAATGGAATCGCTATATCAATCTTTATAGAGGCATGCGCAAACAAGGTGTCATGGATCATGTGAAGAATAAGTTCGGAGTCTCAATGGTTATTCCCAAAGGGTATAGCCTGGATAAGGATACCACCCATTTTTCCTGGATTGCCAAAGAAGCCCCGCGATATACCCAGGCTTTTCTGGTTTATAAATTTCCCTATTCCGGCGAAGAGACTTTTACGCCTGGTTATCTGGCTCAAATGCGTAACAGATTTACCAGGAGGTTTGTTCCCGGTCCCTCACCCAATTCTTATATGACCATAGAAACTTCGGTGACACCGCATTTTGAGGAAAAAGTCGTTAACGGTCACACGGTTTACGAATTCAGGAGCTTATGGAAAGTGCAAAACGATTTTATGGGAGGCCCTTTTGTCTCTTATTCTGTATTTGATGAAAGTACGGGTAATGTAGTGACTGTTGACGGATTTGTCTATGCACCCAGGTTCGACAAAAGAAACTATGTGCGGCAGGTAGAAGCAATTCTTCAAACCCTGGAACTTGCCAGGTAGTTTGGGCATCGACATACCTTCATATTACCGGGATCAAATCAGATATACCTTTATCAATTTATGATCCCGGTATTTTATTAATTTTACACCCTTAATCTAAAAGAGTACCATGGAACTTACGTTACAAAAAGTTCGCGAAAGGGAACTGGATATATCGGTAATATATATTGCTGAAAAACAGGCTGATTTTTCAGATTATTCCTTTACTACGACTGAACTGGAATATATTAAGAAGCAAATCAAGGCGAATAAGAAAGCGATTGACATTAATTCCTATTTTAAGTGGTCGTACATTCGTATTATAGAAACTGAAAAACCGGAATATAAGGCTTGGGAGAAAATGCGGAAGCAGGCTTCGGAACTTTATGGCACGTTAAAGAAAAATGAACATGAGGAAATTCTGATTGTTGATGTTTCAGGGAGGAATAAACTGGTGAAAGCTTTTTTGGAAGGATTGCTATTAAGTCATTACCAGTTTCTGAAATATAAGAGCGATGAAGGAGAGAAAAAGAATCTACTGAAGCGGATTCAGGTGTTAAGTGAAGGGATAAGGGAAGAAGTTCTGAATGAACTGAAGATTCTGTGTACCGCAGTATATCAAGCCAGAGACCTGGTTAATGAGCCGCCTTCCCGTTTAAATGCAGTGCAGTTGGGTGAGGAGTTTCAGAGACTTGCCGGGGAGGCCGGATTTACTGCTGATGTATTTAATAAGAAAAAGATTGAAAGTTTACGCCTTTATGGCCTTCTTGCTGTGAACCGGGGTAGCCTGGATCCGCCGACATTTACTGTTATGGAATGGAAACCAGACAATTCCGCAAACGAGAAACCTGTTGTTTTAATAGGTAAGGGTATTGTATACGATACGGGTGGAATCAGTTTGAAACCTACGTCAGGTATGCTGGATATGAAATCGGATATGGCCGGCGGAGCCACAGTGGCAGGGATTATGTATGCTGCGGCCCGGTCGGAATTACCTGTGCATTTGATAGGACTGGTACCAGCTACGGATAATCGGCCTGATGGAAACGCTTATACGCCTGGTGATGTGATAACCATGCACAGTGACAAAACTGTGGAAGTTATCAATACCGATGCAGAGGGACGGATGATCCTGGCCGATGCCCTTAGTTTGGCAAAACAGTATGACCCTGAAATTGTGTTTGATTTTGCCACCCTAACCGGTTCTGCTTCTTTGGCTATAGGGCCTCAGGGAATTGTGGCAATGGGAAATATAGCCCGTTCGATCTTTGATAAGGTGGTTGAAAGTGGTGACAATACCTACGAAAGGATCGTGGAGTTACCCCTTTGGGAAGAATATAACGAGATGATTAAATCTGATATCGCAGATATTAAGAATGCTGGTGGCCGGGAGGCCGGAGCAATTACTGCCGGCAAATTTCTGGAACATTTTACAAATTATCCCTGGATTCATTTTGATATTGCTCCTACAGCCTATCTGGATAAAAATGATGCCTATCGCCCGAAAGGTGGAACTGGAGTTGGGGTTAGGCTCATGTATGATTTTCTGAAAAACCATAAATTATAGACGACAGATTTACGAATCAAAAAATATTTGGAATATGGATCAGGAGAAAATAAAAGTAGGAATTACACATGGCGATATAAATGGCATTGGCTACGAAATCATCCTGAAAACCTTAATGGATAATCGCATCACTGAGTTTTGTGTGCCTGTTGTATATGGTTCGGCGAAGGTTGCCGCATACCACAGAAAAGCTTTGGACATTAAAAATTTTAATTTGAATATTATAAAAGATGCCAGTATGGCAAATCCGAATAAGCCCCACGTGATCAATTGCCTGGATGAAAATATCCGGGTTGAGCTGGGAAAGTCTGTGGTTAGTGCGGGTAAGGCTTCTGTACAGGCCCTGGATAAAGCTGTAGAAGATCTGAAAAAAGGGAAGATCGATGTGTTGGTAACTGCTCCGATCAACAAGGAGAACATTCAGGCGGAGAATTTTAATTTTCCCGGTCACACCGAATATCTGATGGAACATTTTCAGGCTGATGAGGTCCTGATGTTAATGGTCAGTGATGTAATGAAAGTAGGAGTGGTAACGGGCCACCTTTCCTTAAGACAGGTTCCAGAAGTTTTAACACAGGATTTGATTTTAAGAAAGCTCAATATACTTAATAAATCGCTTTTGCAGGATTTTAAAATCCGAAAGCCCAGGATAGCTGTCTTTGGTTTAAATCCGCATGCCAGTGACGGAGGTCTTTTGGGAAAAGAAGAGAACGACATTATTATTCCTGCTATTCAGCGGGCCAAGGAAAGTAATATTATGGCTTTTGGACCCTATCCTGCGGATGGATTTTTTGGTTCGAGAAACCTCAGGAAATTTGATGCCATTCTGGCCATGTATCATGATCAGGGTCTTGGTCCTTTTAAGGCCATCTCCTTCGATGAAGGGGTGAACTATACCGCGGGACTGAATATTGTAAGGACTTCTCCTGCGCATGGTACTGCTTATGAGCTGGCCGGAAAGAATGAGGCATCACCTGCTTCATTCAGAAATGCTTTGTTCCTGGCCCTGGACATTTACAAGAACAGGAAAGAATACGAAGAGTTGTCTTCCAGTCCTTTGGAATCGCAGGATAAATCTGATATCTAAGATTTTTGCATAGAAAGACCTTGTAATAAAAGGCTCAAGACAAGGAAATAAGCAGAAAGCACAGATGGTGCCGCATTTATTTTTTTAAACTTGTTATTGTTCAGAATCTTTCAGGAAGTTGATGTTTTTCATTAACCCTTCGTACTTGATCCGCTTTACTGCAGAATTTTTTAACATTGTTTTGAAATGTTCCCGGGAGAGATTTTCCCATTCGGATCTGGATAAGTAAAGCAGATCCGGATGCGGGTTTAGGTCTTCATGAGTATGGGGTCGGGATTTCCGGTTCCAGGGGCAGACATCCTGGCAAATATCACACCCAAAAATCCAATCTTCATATTGTCCTTTAAACGCCTGAGGTATTTCTTTTTTGTGCTCAATGGTCAGATAGGATAGGCATCGTGAAGCGTCTATTTTGTATGGTTCGGTAAGTGCTCCGGTAGGGCAGGCATCTATGCACCTGCGGCAATTTCCGCAGTAATCCTTTACCGGTTCATCATATTCCAGTTCCAGGTCGATGATGAGTTCTCCGATTAAGATAAATGAACCGTATTTTTGGGATATCAGATTGGTATTCTTACCCAGCCATCCCAAACCTCCTTTTTGTGCCCAGATTTTATCCATAACAGGCGCTGAATCAACAAAAGGTCTGCCATTGACTTCGGCAATTTCCTCCCGGATAAACTTCAGCAGATCTTTCAGCATATGTTTCATCACAAAATGGTAATCTTTGCCATAGGCGTACTTTGCAATCTGGTAAGTATCGGTTCTCTGCTGTTTTTCGGGGAAGTAATTCATAATTACCGAAATTACCGATTTGGCATTATCTATTAATCGCGTAGGATCTGTTCTTTTGTCGAAGTAGTTTTCCATATACTGCATATGGCCATGTCGCCCCTCATTCAGCCATTGCTTTAGCTGCTCGGATTCCTTATCCAGAAATTCTGCCCTGGAAATACCACAATCCAAAAATCCAAGGCTGCGGGCCCTGGATTTAATCAATGCACTGTTTTTTTGTTTTTCATTGGCCATATTAAATCAATCCAAGTTCCAGCTTGGCTTCATCCGACATCATGTCTTTATCCCATGGAGGGTCAAAGACCAGATTGACCTTAGCCTGGTTAACACCATCAATATTTTTGACCTGGTACTCCACTTCCTGGAGTATTTGGTCTGCTATTGGACAATTTGGCGCCGTAAGGGTCATTTCGATTTCTACGTTATTGCTTTCATCTACGTCAATATTATAGATCAGCCCCAGATCGTAGATGTTTACAGGTATTTCCGGATCGTATATGTTTTTTAGCACGTTGATAATTTTACTTTCCAGTGCCGTATAATCTTTTTGATCACTCATAAAGTTCAGATTTATTGGTTTTGCTTGAATTCGTAAGCCATGGCATAGGCTTTTATTTTATTGATCATTGCCAGCAATCCGTTGGAACGCGTGGGTGAAAGATTCTCCCTTAGCCCGATTTCATCTATGAAATAGAGGTCTGCATCTTTGATCTCTTCAGATTTTTTTCCGGAGAGCACCTTAATTAATAAGGCAACCAAGCCTTTGGTGATAATGGCGTCGCTGTCTCCCCTAAAAACCAGCTTGTCTCCATCCATTTCTGCATGAAGCCATACTTTTGACTGACAACCCTCTATCAGGTTTTCTTCTGTTTTTTCCCGTGGATCCATCTCAGGAAGCTCCTTGCTCAGTTCAATCAAATAGTTGTACTTATCCATCCAGTCATCAAACAGAGCAAATTCTTCGACAATTTCTTGTTGTTTTTTGTTTACCGTCATAAAAGGTATCTTTATCCAAACATTTCATTTACTTTTATTAACGCATCATAAAAGTGATCTATTTCATCCTTTGTATTATACATAGCAAAAGAGCATCGTACGGTCCCTTCAATACCAAAATGGTCCATCAGGGGTTCATTACAGTGATGTCCTGTTCGGACGGCAACCCCCATTTTATCCAGCACCATTCCGGTATCGTAATGGTGGATGTTCCCGATGAGAAAGGATATCACGCCAATTTTTCGCTCTGACGTACCATAAATGGTTAATCCGGGGATATCCCTTAGCCGGGAGGTGGCGTACTCAAGCAATGCTTTCTCATGGTCCGCGATTGCATCTACACCTATCTTGTGAAGATATTTTAATGCTTCCGCCATACCAATAGCTCCCACATAATTGGGAGTGCCCGCTTCAAACTTAAAAGGCAGGGAATTGTAAGTGGTGCGCTCAAACGTGACCTTATGGATCATTTCTCCCCCGGTTTGATAAGGGGGAAGATCTTCCAGCCATTTTTCTTTACCATAAAGGACCCCCGTTCCATTGGGTCCATATATTTTATGTCCGGAAAAGACAAAAAAGTCACAGTCCAATTCTTGTACATCCAGGGTTTGATGCTGGACACTTTGAGCTCCGTCTACCAATACGGGGATATCCTTTTGGTGTGCCAGGGCGGTTATTTTTTTAACATCATTGATTGTCCCCAGTGAATTGGATATGTGGTTTATGGAAACAAGTTTGGTGTTCCCGGAGAGCATCTTTTCATATTCTTCCATAATGATTTCGCCGCGGTCATTGATGGGCACTACCTTTAAACGGGCGTTTTTCCTGTCACAAAGAACCTGCCACGGTACAATGTTGGCATGGTGTTCCAGTTCTGCTATGATAATTTCATCGCCCTCTTCCACGTATTTCTCTCCGAATGAATAGGCTATTGCATTGATTGAATGCGTGGTGCCGCCTGTGAAGATGATTTCATTGGTGCTTCGGGCATTGATGAATTCTCGGACTTGCTTCCTTGCATTTTCATACTCCTCGGTGAGTTGTGTGCTAAGATAATGAACACCCCGGTGTATATTGCTGTTCTTCAGAGAGTAAATTTCATTGACCTTGTCTATAACCGGTTTGGGTTTTTGGGTCGTAGCAGCATTATCAAAGTAAATTAGCGGATGGTTGTATATCTGCTGATTAAGGATTGGAAAATCCTTGCGAATGGTTTCTATGTCAAAGCTTTTCACCTGATTCATAACGCATAGTAACAGTTTAAAAAGGATAATGCCTTTTTAATTCATAATAAACCGCCTCATCAGTTCTTGCCAGGTTCACCGCAATGCATTTCACAGTAATTACATCTGGAAAGTTCTCCTCTCAGGCGTTTTTCCACCAATTCATGAATTCTTTCTTTCAGGGGTTCAATATTGATCTCACCGATAATTTCGTGGGCAAATGCGTACATCAGCAGCAATTGGGCCTCTTTGTAGGGTATGCCTCTGCTTCTGAGATAAAACAATGCATCCTCGTTTAGCTGCCCTGAGGTCCCTCCATGACTGCATTTAACGTCATCGGCATAAATTTCAAGCTGAGGTTTGGAATTCATTTTGGCATCATCGGTCAGGAGAATGTTGTTGTTGGCCTGATAGGCCTCAGTCTTCTGAGCATCCCGGCGAACCAAAATTTTCCCGGTGAATGCACCGGTTGCGATATCATCCAGTATCCCTTTAAATAGCTGGTTGCTTCTTGAGTTGGGGTAAGCATGGTCTATATGCACATAATTGTCTATGTGCTGGCTTCTGTCGGCCATATAGAGCCCCAGTGTATGATTCTCACAATTTTCACCGTTGAGTCGCATGTGAAAATTGTTACGAACCAATCCTCCGTGAAGGGTTATGGTATTGGATACCACATTGCTGTCCCTTTCCTGATTCAGGTATATATTGGATATTTGTGTAGAGCCGTTGTGCTCATTTTGCACACGGTTAAACTGCAAATGTGCATTCTGCCCTGCAAAAATCTCACTTACTGAGTTCGTCAGGAAATTTCTTGCTGAAAGGGTATGATCGCATACAATGATTTTGGCTTCACCGCCTTCTTCAATAACGAAGAGGTTTCTGTGTTGAGACAACCCGTTCTCCTCGTCCATTAATAGATTGATAATCTGTACAGGCTTGTCCATCACTGTTCCTTCAGGCACGTAAATAAAAACGCCATCCTGTGCAAAAGCAGTATTCAGGGCTGTCAGGCCTTCATCTTCCGAATCGGCATACTGATTATAGTGTGTTTTTACAAGATCCGGATAATTATTGGCTGCTTCACGGAAGCTGGAGATAATCACCCCATTGGGCAGTTCTTTCCGGGGTGTTTTATTTTCATAGAACCAGCCATTCAGCAACAGCACCACATGGGTATCCAGCTCAGGTACATCACACCTGAAGATATCATCGAGATTGAAATCAATCTTTTTAGGCTGGATATAACTCCTGTAATTTTTTTCAAACGCCGGATTCAGATCAGTATATTTGTACTTTTCAATTTTATTATGGGGAAATCCATTTTTCTGAAAATTTTGAATGGCTTTCTCCCTTTTGTCATTGATATATGTAGGAAGACCGTCTTTCAGATATTCAAGATTTTTATAGAAATAGTCGGTATAACGGTCTTTTAAATCTAATTTGGTATCGGTACCCATAGGTTCTTTTTTAATGCACGTGATTACTTAGTAGCTACTTCTTTTGCAAGCCATTCATAGCCTTTGTCTTCAAGCTCGAGGGCGAGATGCTTGTCACCAGATTTAACAATCCTGCCATCGTACAGAACATGTACTCTGTCCGGGATGATATAATTTAAAAGTCTTTGATAGTGAGTTATCACGATCGTGGCGTTATCATCCGATTTCAAGGTATTTACGCCATGAGCCACTATTCTCAGGGCATCAATATCCAGTCCCGAATCTGTTTCATCAAGTATTGAAAGCTTGGGATTCAACATAGCCATTTGAAAAATTTCATTCCGCTTTTTCTCACCCCCTGAAAAACCTTCATTAACCGAACGATTGGTAAGATTGGAATTGATCTGCACAAGATCCTTTTTTTTCCTCACCATTTTTAAGAAATCCGATGATTTAATGGGTTCCAGACCCTTGTGTTTGCGCTGTTCGTTTATGGCAGTTTTTAAGAAGTTCATCATACTAACTCCCGGTATTTCCACCGGATATTGAAATCCCAGGAAAATCCCTTCTTTTGCGCGCTCTTCGGGATCCATCTCCAGGAGGTTCTTACCTTCGTAAAGGATTTCTCCCTCAGTAATTTCAAAAAGGTCCCTTCCTGCCAAAACCGAAGCGAGCGTACTCTTACCCGAACCATTGGGACCCATGATGGCATGAATCTCTCCTTTATTTACCTTCAGATCGATCCCTTTTAATATTTCATTCCCTTCTATTGCTGTATGTAGATTTTTTATTTCAAGCATTTTTCAGATGATTTTTAGTTTTTGACGATTTGTGTTCATTAAACATTAGCCCACGCTTCCCTCAAGGCTGATCTGTAGCAGCGTTTGAGCTTCTACTGCAAATTCCATGGGCAGTTTGTTGATTACCTCTTTGGCATATCCATTAACTATCAATCCAATTGCATCTTCTTCATTGATGCCTCGCTGATTGCAGTAGAATATCTGATCATCTCCTATCTTAGAAGTGGTTGCTTCATGTTCCACGATGGCGCTTTTGTTGTTGGTTTCGATGTAGGGGAATGTATGTGCCCCACATTTATCTCCCATCAACATGGAATCGCACTGGGAGAAATTCCGGGCATTTTCAGCATTCTTGGTAACTTTAACCAGACCTCTGTAGCTGTTATTGCTGTAACCCGCTGATATACCTTTTGAAATAATGGTACTCCTGGTATTTTTTCCTATATGGATCATCTTGGTGCCGGTATCTGCCTGCTGATGATTGTTGGTGACAGCTACCGAATAGAATTCTCCTACCGCATTGTCACCCATCAATATTACACTGGGATATTTCCAGGTGATGGCCGAACCTGTTTCCACCTGAGTCCAGGAGATTTTGGAGTTATTGCCTTTAGCCATGCCTCTTTTGGTGACAAAGTTGTATATCCCGCCTTTCCCGTTTTTGTCTCCAGGATACCAATTCTGCACTGTGGAGTATTTTACATGGGCATTGTCTTTGGCAACAATCTCAACTATGGCTGCGTGTAGTTGATTGGTGTCGCGTATAGGTGCTGTGCATCCTTCCAGGTAACTTACATAACTATCATCTTCCGCCACGATCAGGGTTCTTTCAAACTGTCCCGTGTTAGCCGCATTGATTCGGAAATAGGTGGAAAGCTCCATGGGAGTCTTTACCCCTTTGGGAATATAGCAGAAAGAACCGTCGCTGAAAACAGCTGAATTAAGGGCTGCGAAATAATTGTCTGTGTAAGGTACAACCGTTCCCATGTATTCCTTCACAAGATCCGGGTGATTTTGCACTGCTTCGCTGAATGAACAGAAGATGATACCTTGTTCAGCCAGTTTTTCTTTGAAGGTTGTTTTTACCGAACTGCTGTCCATTACAGCATCCACCGCCACACCTGCCAGGCGCTTCTGTTCATCAATGGGTATACCCAGCCGGTCAAACGTTTTTTTCAGTTCCGGATCTACATCTTCCATGCTCTTCGGTCCCGCTTTCTGTTTCGGAGCTGAATAATAAACTATATCCTGGTAATTGATCTCAGGAATTCTCAAATGGGCCCAGGAGGGCATTTCCATTTCTTTCCAGTACCGATAAGCTTTAAGCCTGAAATCCAGAAGGAATTGCGGTTCATTTTTCTTGCTTGATATCAGGCGGACGACATCTTCGTTCAATCCTTTCGGTATCGTATCGCTCTCTATGTCTGTCACCCATCCATACTTGTATTCATTCTGGGTATAATGTCTGAGTATATTGTCTTGATCTTTTGCCATAATCTTGCAAAAATATGATTAATTTTTTAAGCACGAAATTAATATAGATTAATTCTAAATTGTTGTGAATTTCTAATTAATAACGAGTAATTTTGTCTACTTTCATAACAAGAAAACCCGCATCATTGTTTATTTGTTGAACCTGAAAAAATAGATATATGGCAGAGTCAGAAAATAAAAATCATCGCATACATGATCTTGGGGAATTTGGTTTAATCGAACATCTGACGAAAAATGTAAAATTAAACCAGAAAAGTTCAGTGAGGGGTATTGGTGACGACGCCGCGGTTTTGAATTTTTCAGGCAAACAGACATTGGTTACCAGCGATTTGTTATTGGAGGGCATTCATTTTAATTTGATGTATACGCCTTTAAAACACCTGGGATATAAAGCTGTTGTGATCAACATCTCCGATATTCTTGCCATGAATGGCACTCCATCTCAAATTCTTGTATCCCTGGGATTTTCCAACAGATTTGATTTAAATTATATAGAGGAGTTGTATGAAGGCATCAAGCTTGCCTGTGAGAAGTATCAGGTGGATATGGTAGGAGGCGATACCTCTTCTTCTCTAACAGGAATGACGATAAACATTACGGCCATTGGATATGCAGAGGCAGGGAAAATTGTATACAGAAATACTGCTCAGGTAAATGACATCATTTGTACAACGGGTGATTTGGGGGCTGCATATATGGGCCTGCAATTGCTGGAAAGGGAAAAGGAAGTTTTTAAGTCAAAACCCGGCGTTCAACCTGATTTACGGGGATATGACTATATTCTTGAGCGGCAGCTTAAGCCGGAAGCCCGGAGCGATATGATTCGGTTCTTCACTGAGAAAGAGTTAAAGCCTACTGCAATGATTGATATATCCGACGGCCTCGCTTCCGATCTTTTGCATGTCTGTCATCAATCGGACTTGGGATGTAAAATATTTCAGGATAAAATCCCCATTGATAAAAATACAGAAGAAATGGCTGCCGAATTTGATATTGAACCCTTAACAGCCGCATTGAACGGCGGTGATGATCATGAGTTGTTGTTTACTATCAGCACGGATGATTATGATAAAATTAAAGATGAGGAGGAAATTTCTCCTATAGGCCATATGACCAGCCCGGATTTTGGCTGTTATATGATTTCCACCAGCGAACATGAGATAAAACTAAAAGCACAGGGTTGGCGGGACAACGAAGAATAGAATGAGAAGGTTAAAGTTATTCTTCCGAGTGGTAACCCTTTATAACCCCGCGTTTGGAATTTCTGATAAAATCTAAGATTTCATCTCTTTCTCTGGTTTGGGGCATGGAACTTTCGATATTTTCTATGGCCTGGCTTTTGTTGTTGCCTTTTTGATATATTTCCCGGTATATATCGTGAATTTCTTTGATTTGTTCATCGGAGAAGTTTCTTCTTCTCAGCCCTACGGAGTTGATTCCTACATAGGAAAGGGGTTCTCTCGCTGCTTTTATAAATGGAGGTACATCTTTTCTTACCAGTGCTCCCCCCGAGATCATCACATGTGATCCAATATGCACGAACTGATGAACGGCAACCAGGCCGCTGACTATAGCAAAATCATCAATTGTAATTTCTCCTGCAAGATTGGAAGCGTTTCCCAGGATTACATGATTGCCGATAAAACAATCATGAGCCACATGGACATAGGCCATGAGCAAGCAATTATCACTCACAACGGTCTTTCCTTTTGACCGGGTTCCGCGGTTAACCGTTACGCATTCACGGATGGTTGTATTTTCTCCTATTTCTGCAATAGTTTCTTCGCCCTTGAATTTTAAATCCTGAGGGATGGCTGAAATAACCGCGCCGGGAAAAATTTTACAGTTTTTGCCAATCCGGGCTCCCTCCATAATCGTTGCATTAGGTCCTATCCAGGTACCCTCACCGATTTCCACATTTTTGCTTATAGATACAAACGGTTCGATTACTACATTTTCTGATACTTTGGCCTCGGGGTGTACATACGCTAATTCCTGCTTCATTCCTCCTTGTTTTTTGTAATTTGTGCGGTCAGTTCTCCTTCCATAACTATCTGCTCCCCCACGAACGCTTGTCCGAACATTGTTACGATTCCCCGCCGGATAGGGTTACTTAGATTTAATTTATATATTAATGTATCTCCCGGTGTAACTTTTCTTTTAAAACGCACCTTATCTATCTTGAGAAAATAAGTAATGTAATTCTGCGGGTCAGGAACCGAATTTAGCGCAAGAATCCCTCCAACCTGTGCCATTGATTCAACCTGCAACACACCTGGCATTAGGGGTTCGTTGGGAAAATGACCAACAAAAAATCCTTCGTTCATGGTAACATTCTTAAGTCCTATGATGGATGAATGATCCATTTGAAGTATTTTGTCTATTAACAAAAAAGGAGACCTGTGCGGTAAATATTCCTTGATCTGGTTGATATTGAACAAAGGCTTTTGATTGATGTCAATTTGGGGCACATGCTCCCGTGATGCTTCTTTGTTAATGGATGAAAGAATTTTTTTTGCAAATTTTGTATTGGCGTGGTGTCCGGGCTTTTTGGCTATGATTCTGCCCTTTATAGGCCTTCCAATTAAGGCCATATCACCCAGAATATCGAGTAATTTATGACGTGCAGGCTCATTGGTGTAGAAAAGATCAATATTGTTCAGCACTCCTTCCGGTTTGACCTTTACATGTGGCTTGTTGAAAAGATCCGCAATCCTGTCGAGCTCTTCCTGCGGTACCGGGTTTTCCATGATCACAATTGCATTTTCCAGATCACCTCCTTTTATAAGGTTGTTTTTTAACAGAAATTCAAGTTCATGGAAGAATACGAATGTTCTTGAAGGAGCCAGCTCTTCCAGAAAATCAATTTTTTCGTTGAATATGGCAAACTGATGCCCCAACACTTTGGAGTTATAATCGATCAATACATTTACTGATAATTCTTCATCAGGATAAGCAATTAATTCAATTTGGTTTTCTTCGTCTTTATATTCGATCTTCTCCTTAATATAATAATAGTTCTTGTCCTCATCAAGTTCCTCTATTTCTGCATCGGTAAGCGACCGGGCTATTTGCCGGGAACTACCGTCGAGGATGGGGGTTTCCGGGCCGTTTAATTCTACAAGAACGTTATCAATCTCCAGACCATTAAGGGCAGCCAGGACGTGTTCAACCGTATGTACCTTTACTCCGTTCTCCTCAAGGGTAGTACCCCTGGACGTATCTACAACATTGTTAACGCTTGCTTTAATGATGGGATTTTCTTTAAGATCGGTTCTTTTAAACTTAATTCCATGATTCGAAGGGGCTGGTTTGAACTTGATTTCTACTTCATATCCTGTGTGTAATCCCCGGCCTTCCAATTTAACAGGATTGACAATGCTTTTCTGTTTATCGGACATAAAAATACCTGTTAATCGTTTTTATTTTTTTGTTTAAGCTGTTTAATATCTTCCTCTAATTCATTGATTTTGTCATATAAGTCGGGCAGTTTTCTGAAAAGCACATAAGATTTCTGGTATCTGCCAAAATCGAAAGCAGGAGCCCCCTGGATAACCTGGCCAGGCTCCTTAATGCTTGAAGAAATCCCCGATTGAGCAGCCACTTTAACTCTGTCGGCAATTTTTAGATGCCCGACAAAACCGGCTTGACCTCCTATCATACAATCTTTGCCGATTTTTGTTGAACCCGCTATGCCCACCTGGGCGGCTATCACGGTATTTTCTCCTATTTCGCAGTTGTGGGCAATCTGTATTAGATTATCCAGTTTAACTCCTTGATGAATAATCGTGGACCCTAAAGTTGCCCTGTCTATGCAGGTATTTGAACCAATTTCAACATGGTCTTCCACTATTACATTTCCAATCTGCGGAATTTTTTGATAATTGTTGTTGGTTTGCGGAGCAAATCCAAAACCGTCGCTTCCGATTACAACTCCTGCATGTATCAGACAGTTTTGACCAATCTTGCAGTTGTTGTATATTTTTATTCCGGGATGTAAAATGGTATCCCGGCCAATGGATACGTAATCACCAATATAAGTGTGGGGCAGAATTTTAACATTGTCTTCAATCACAGCATGCTTACCAATATATACATAATCATCGATCAGTACATTTTTTCCCACTTTTGCACTTTCTTTGATGGTAGCCTTTGAACTGATACCTGAAGTATTAAGTTTGTTGTTGTTTTGCAGGTTGAGTAGCTTGGCAAAAGCTTGGTATGCGTCATCTACCCGTATAAGGGTTGTGTTTATTCCGTTTTGAGTTTTTAAATCCCGGCTGACCAGTACCACGGAAGCATCCGTTGATTGTAGGTATTTGAAATATTTTGGATTTGCTATAAATGAAATGGTCCCTTCTTTACCTTCTTCTATTTTTGAAAAACCTTCGATTTTTATTTCCGGATCCCCTTCTAAATCACCATCCAATAAGTCAGCTATTTGCCGGGCAGTATATTCCATGATCTCTTAAAATTAAATTTTTGCAAAAATAATGATTATTATGAATTATATATTACATTCCTTGGGATAACATATAAAATATTTTTTTACGATCTTTGATAAAACAGGTAAACTGAGCATGTCCGAAGCTTCACCGATGTCTTTAATCTCTTTGTTTTTATATATAATCTGAATGTTATCGTTTAAAGTACTATATGCTTTGTTGATAATGCTATCCGTGAAAACAAAAAAATTGATTTCATCATCGGTGATGTCGGATTTATTCTTTATTTGCTCTTTTAACAGGTCCACCTTGTTCTTCTCAAAAGGTACATTTTGCAGCTCAATTTTATACAATTTTCGTTCCATAATCTGCCGGCAAAGTACGGATAATACCTTATCGTCGCATTCCATCCATGTTTTAAATGCCACCAGAATGTCCGTATCATCGAGTCTGGAAAACATTTTGAGCATGTTATTCCTGGTATCTCTTGTATATTCTTTATGGAGAAAATATGCCAGGGATTTCGGTGCGTCTAATTTAACTCCCTGATCGATAATTGCTTTGCTGCGTTTAAAAATGTTGATTAGCATTTGCTCGGCTGATACAACCGTTTTGTGGAAATACACCTGCCAGTACATAATCCAGCGTGCTATCAGAAATTTCTCAATAGAATGGATACCTTTTGCTTCTATTACCAATTGATCATTATATACATTGAGCATTTTAATGATTCTGTCGGAGCCGATTACTCCTTCCGAAACTCCTGTATAGAAGCTATCCCTTTTGAGATAGTCGAGCCTGTCCATATCCAGTTGACTGGATACCAGTTGATGAAGGAATTTTTTATCATACGCGTTTTTGTAAATTTTTATTGCCAGATCCAGTTGACGGTCGAATTTCTGGTTAAGATGATCCATGATCATGAGGGAGAAATGCTCATGATTATAATCTTCCATCCAGAAAGATTCGAGGGAATGAGAAAGCGGACCGTGGCCAATATCATGCAAAAGAATGGCAATTTTTACGGCTTGTGCTTCTTCTTCTGTTATTTCATGACCTTTTGACCGAATTGTGCTTATCGCAGACTGCATAAGATGAAGAGTACCAAGGGAATGCTGCAATCTTGTATGAGTAGCTCCGGGGTATACCAATTGTGTCAGCCCCAGTTGTTTAATCCTTCTCAGGCGTTGGAAAAACGGGTCCTCTATAAGATCATATATCGTTTCATCGTAAATGCTGATAAAACCATAAATCGGATCGTTAATTATCTTTTTTTTGTTCATAGCGGTTGCTTATTCGGATGAAACCCGTAACCAGGAAACTTGTAACACGAGAACAAAATTACCATGCGGGTATAATTTGATTATCAATAGATCAGCAAAATTAATAAATATTTCAGCCATCTGTACGTTTTCTGCTTCAAACCGTTCATTCATTTAACAGGTTATTAAAAAAATTGAATTTCAAATTGATTTATATACCAAGTTTACAAACTTTGCCTGTATTACAATGGAACCTGTATGTTACTCATGTTCTTGTTGTGAAGGTTCCCGGATAAGGGTTTCATCTGTAATTTTTAAATAAAAAAATAAAACATGATATAATTATTTGCCAATTAATAAGATTATTTTTAATTTTGCAGTGCGAAAAAAAGTGGAATTTTTTGATTGGGGACCGGGAAGTCCCCTTTTTTCGTATGCTTGATCGGGTAGAGTATGGTAAAGAACGGCGACATAGAAAAGGCACTTAATGAGCTGACCGGCAATACAGATTTTTTTGTTGTTGATATACAAAATAAAAAAGGGAAGATAACGGTTTTTATTGATAATTACAAGGGAATTAAACTGGAGGATTGTGTTAGAATCAATCAGGAACTGAGAAATTTATTTGCTGGGGAACTTGACGAATATAATTTGGAGGTTACCTCCCCTGGTTTAGATAGCCCTTTTAAAGTACATCAGCAATATGAAAAAAATATTGGCAATAAAGTGGGAGTATTGCTAAAAACGGGTCAGAAGATTGAGGGAAAGTTGCTTCGGACAGATAAAGAAGGAATAGCCCTGGAAGAGAAAAAGAGGATAAAGAAGAGCAATAAAAAAAAGACAACCATACGAAAAGAACATCACATTGCTTTTGATGAAATGGAATATACTAAAACAATAATTTCTTTTTAAAAATATGAAAGAGATGGATACTGCGAATTTATTTGATACTTTTTCCGAATTTAAGGACCTCAAGAACATCGACAGGGAAACGATGATGAATGTACTTGAAGAGGTTTTTCGCAAATCTCTCATTAAGCACTTTGGTACCGATGAGAATTTTGACATTATCATAAATATAGATAAAGGGGACTTTGAAATCTGGAGAAACAGAGAAGTTGTTAATGACGGCGAGGTAGAAGACGAGAATCTGCAAATTCCCCTTTCGCAGGCAAGGAAAATCGATGATGATTATGAAGTTGGGGAAGAGGTAACCGATGAGGTTAAACTGGAAGATTTCGGTCGCAGGGCTATCCTTTCACTCAGACAACATCTGACATCAAAGATTCTTGAAATTGAAAGAAATAATGTTTTTGCCAAATATAAGAAGAAAATAGGCCAGATTGTCAGCGGAGAGGTTTATCAGGTCTGGAAGAAGGAGATTTTGATTCTGGATGATGAAGGCAATGAACTGATATTACCCAGAGAAGAGCAGATTCCTTCTGATCATTTCAGGAAGGGGGATTTGCTGCGAGCTGTGGTAATAAGAGCTGAAATGAAAAACAATACTCCCCTGATCATCATTTCGAGGACTTCTCCCATATTCCTGGAGCGGTTGTTTGAATTTGAAGTTCCGGAAATCTATGACGGTTTGATTACGATTAAAAAAATAGTAAGAGCTCCCGGGGAGAAGGCCAAGGTTGCAGTGGAATCCTATGATGATCGAATCGATCCGGTGGGTTCGTGTGTTGGAATGAAAGGTTCAAGAATTCATGGAATTGTAAGGGAGTTAAGAAATGAAAACATTGATGTTGTCAATTATACGACAAATACACAGCTTTTTATTCAAAGAGCCCTGAGCCCTGCAAAAGTGAATTCTATTAAGATCAATGAGGAAGAGAAAAGTGCAGAAGTGTTTCTTGACGCGGATGAAGTATCCCTGGCTATCGGGAAAGGCGGGTTGAATATAAAGCTGGCCAGTCAGTTAACGGGATATGAGATCGACGTTTACAGAGAGACCCAGGAAGACGAGGAGGATGTTAATATAGATGAATTTTCCGATGAAATCGAGCAGTGGGTGTTAGATGTCCTCAAGTCCGTAGGCCTGGATACGGCAAAAAGCGTATTGGAGCTGGACAAGGAAGAATTGGAGAGAAGAACGGACTTAGAGAGAGAAACGGTTGATGAGATCACGGAAATTTTTAAATCAGAATTTGAATAAATTGGCATATTAATTATATTTTAGCACCGTTATTGTCAACAAAAGATTTTTAGAATATAATTTGTGGAAGGTTTATGGCAACAGACAAAAAAGTAAAGCGATTAAGTAAAGTGGCTAAGGAATTTAATGTTGGGATCCATACGCTTGTGGATTATCTCAACAAGAAGGGGTATAATGTTGACACCAATCCGAATGCAAAGGTTTCTCCTGAACAATATGAATTATTGCTAAAGGAATATAGTTCCGAAATTGATGTAAAAAGACAATCTGAAAAAATTGGCAAGAGTTATTCTGAGACGAAAAGCTCGATATCGGTTGGTGATATGGATAAAAAAGAAGAAGAAGCAGAAACAGAAACAGAGGACAAGAATAAGGAGGAAAAAGAGGATGAGCTGTTTATTAAGGATGTAAGTGGAAAAAAAGCAGAAGCACAGGATACCGAAGAAAAAGAAGAGGAAGCAACAACTGAAAAGGAAGAGAAGAGCGAAGAAGATCAACAGGAAACAACTGAACCCAAAGTTATTGGAAAGATAGATCTGGACTCTTTCGGCAAAAGTAAGAAGAAGAAAAAAGAAGAACCTCCGAAGGAAGAAAGCAAGAAAGAAGAGCAGGTGCCTAAGGAGGAAGCTGAAAAAGAGGAGGAGCAGGTGGAAGGTAAAGAAGAACCTGTTGATACGGAAAAAGAAACGAAGGAAGAAGCGGAAGAGAAATCGGAAGAACCTGCAGAGGAGACAGCAGGAGAGACAGATTCCGGAGTGGATGAGCAGGAAGAGGAACATAAAGAGGAGGAGATTTCTGAGGAGGAGATTTCTGAAGAAGAGATTTCTGAAGAAGAAATTTCAGAGGAGGAAAAAGAGAAAATTAAGGTGGTTGGAAAAATCGATCTGGATTCTCTGAATCAAAAAACCAGGCCTGACAAGAAAACCAGAAAAGAACGCGAAGCAGAGCGACAAGCCAAGGAAAAAGTACAGAGGGAGAAGCGAGCCCGCAAAAAAGAGACGGAAGAAGGTTCAAAAACATCTGCCGGAGAGTCAACCGGTAAAGAAAAAGAAAAAGAACGGGAAAAGGCAGGCTCTAAAGAGGATTTCAGGCCTAAGCGAAAAAGAAGGAAAAGAATCCATAAGGATAAAGAAAGGGTTCAGATTGACGAAAAGAAATCGGCACCCGACGAAAAGAAATACACCAGGAAAAAGAAAAAGAAGAAACGACCTGTACATAAAGATATTAAAGAGGAAGATGTCCAGAAACAAATCAAAGAAACACTTTCCAGGTTAGAAAGCAAAGGCAAGTCAAAGGCTGCAAAATACAGACGGGAAAAGCGCAATGTAATAAACCAAAGGCAGAAGGATGAAGAAGAAAAGCAGGAACAAGAAAAGAATGTACTTAAAGTTACTGAATTTGTTTCTGTTAATGAGTTGGCCACAATGATGAGTGTTCCTGTAAACGATGTTATACAAACCTGTATGAACCTGGGGCTTTTGGTTTCGATTAATCAGAGGCTGGATGCCGAAACCATGGCCCTTGTTGCCGATGAATATAATTATAAGGTTGAATTTGTAAGTGCCGAGGTACACGAAGCCATACAGGAAGATGAGGATAATGAGGAAGACCTGCAGCCTCGTGATCCCATTATTACGGTGATGGGTCACGTAGATCACGGAAAAACTTCATTGCTCGATTTTATCAGAGAGGAAAATGTTATAGCTGGCGAAGCTGGTGGCATAACCCAGCATATCGGTGCTTACCGCGTTGAAGTAGAGGAAGGGCGTAGTATCACTTTCCTTGATACACCGGGTCACGAGGCATTTACTGCCATGCGTGCCAGAGGAGCTCAGATAACCGATATTGCCATTATTGTTGTTGCGGCTGATGACAATATCATGCCGCAGACCATCGAGGCCATTAATCACGCGTCGGCTGCAGGTGTGCCCATTATATTTGCCATCAATAAAATTGATAAACCAGGAGCCAGTCCCGAAAGAATTAAGGAGGAACTGGCCAACATGAATTACCTGGTTGAAGATTGGGGTGGAAAGTATCAATCGCAGGATATTTCCGCAAAAAATGGAGTCAATATAGAGGAGCTTCTGGAAAAAGTATTGCTTGAATCAGATATTCAAGATCTTAAAGCCAATCCCAATAAACAGGCTAAAGGAACTGTTATTGAGTCATGGTTGGACCGTGGACGGGGATATATTGCCAACCTGCTTGTTCAGGGAGGTACAATGAGAGTTGGTGAGGTTATATTGGCCGGTAGTCACATGGGTAGAGTCAGAGCAATGTTCAATGAGAGGGGTCAGCGATTGGAGGCGGCCGGTCCCTCGCAGCCGGTTCAGTTGCTTGGCTTAAACGGAGCACCACAGGCCGGCGATAAGTTCAATGTTATGGAGAGTGAGAAGGAGGCCAAGGAGATTGCCAATAAACGGGGTCAGCTTGAGCGGGAGCAGAATATGAGAACTCAGAAACACATTACCCTCGATGAGATAGGAAGAAGAATTGCCATTGGTAACTTTAAAGAGGTAAATCTTGTTGTTAAGGGTGACGTGGATGGATCCATTGAAGCCCTTAGTGATTCATTCTCTAAGCTGAGCACGGAAGAATTGCAGGTAAATATTATTCATAAAGGAATTGGACAGATTACAGAATCGGATATCCTGCTTGCAGCAGCTTCCAATGCCATCATCATTGGTTTCCAGGTAAGACCCTCAAGTAATGCAAGAAAAATTGCAGAAAAAGAACAAATTGATATCCGCTTGTATTCAGTAATATACGATGCCATTAATGACATGAGAGATGCCCTTGAAGGCATGTTAACCCCTGAAGTTAAGGAAGAAATTACAGGATATGCCGAAGTGAAAGAAACCTTTAAAATTAAGAAAGTGGGCACCGTTGCTGGCTGTATCGTAAGAGATGGCAAACTGGAAAGAAATTCCAGGGTAAGGGTCATTCGTGATGGAATTGTAATTTATACGGGCGAGCTGGAATCCCTGAAAAGATTTAAGGATGATGTAAAAGAAGTGAGAGAAAGTTATGAGTGCGGACTGAATGTTAAGAACTACAACGACATTAAAGTTGGAGATTATATCGAAGGCTTTAAGCAGGTTGAAGTGAAAAGGACATTGGACACTTCTCAGCAACAAAAGGCTTAAATCTCATCTCATAGGAAAAAAAGGTAAAAGGTCTAGTTTTTCAACCAGACCTTTTACCTTTTTTTGATGCTATTATAATAAACCCTTAATGTGATTGTTTATGACTGGATTAATTCTTTGTACGCGGAGGCATCCAATAAATCGTCCAGCTCTGACTTATCACTCAGTTTTACTTTAATCAACCATCCTTCTCCATATGGATCCTTGTTGACGATCTCCGGTGAGTCTTCAAGCTTTGAATTGACTTCCTGTACTTCACCTGAAATGGGCATGAAAATATCAGAAACCGTTTTTACGGCTTCTATTGTTCCAAAAACTTCTTCTTTTTTAAGTTTTTCGCCTTCTGTTTCAATTTCCACAAATACAATGTCGCCTAATTCATTCTGGGCATAATCGGTAATGCCCACGTAAGCTTCATCTCCATCAACTTTAATCCATTCGTGATCTTTGGTATACTTAAGATTTTCAGGAATGTTCATGACTTTTGTTTTTTTAATTTAAATTGAAATCAAAGATACAAATTTTTTTTATATTAAAATTATTCTGCCAGAGTAAATCTCAAACTGAATCCAAAATTGGTATTGGAAGTAGGGTAGGAGCGGGATATTTTGGGCTCGTTCACATTTCTGTCGAAAAATACACGCACGTTTAAACGATTACTAAGCGCATAATCTGAGGAAAATCCTATTACCACATTTCTTTGACCCGCAGTAGGCATATCGTCCACATCTTCATCCAGTTTTCTTAAAATGGTCAGGTTGTCGCGAAGCTTAACATTTCCTTTGATATTCAAATCATTTTGAAAGGCTTCCCTCTGACCCCCAAAATCCAGAATAAGGTTGAAATTTTCAAACCGGTATCCTACACTAAATGAATATTGGTCACTTAACGTTTCCGTTACCTGATTGTTTGCAAAACTAAGGGAGACCCTTCTGGACTTGGATATCTGAAAACTGGTAGTAAGATTGTTTTGCCATGTAACATCGAAGTTAATCAGTGGATTGAATTGCTCGTTAATGGCTACGGAATTGATTTCATATTTGGGGATGAAGTTGTTTTTCACATCCCTTAAATGGCTCAGATTATCTTCCAATGAAGTATAATCAGGATTAAGCAGAAAATTCCCTATCGTATATGTTGACTTGTAGGAGTGACTGATATTGACACTTTGGGCTACTTCTTTGATAAAAGACACGTTGCTTAAATTGTTGAAATTTATCCTCCAATTGGGAAAAGGAATCATGGGGAATTTGTCCAGCGGAGCGTTATTGATACCGTATTCGCCGTAGGCGGACAGGAATGCCGGAATAAGTACATGCTGGCTGGTGGGTCCATAGCCGTCCCAGTACCCCTGGTTGTCCGAAGTGGATGGATCATACCCTCCTTCAGACTGTTCCCTCCTTCGTTCAGCCAGCCTTTGTGATATTTTTTTTCTGTTGGACCTGAGCTTATCAAAAGCATCTGAATGATAGTTGTTTTCCTGGCTGATTTCGTCAAAAGCAGTTCCAATGGAAAGAAAACTCATTGAAAAGTTACCCTGCTCCCGCAACCCGTAATTTCGTATTGTGCCGGTACTATCGGCAGTATAATATTCCCTTTGGCTATTTGACTCACTTCTGGAACCGTTAAGATCAATTCGGATTCCCTGGAAAGGTTCTATGGATGCCCTTAAGTTTAAATTTTTATTGTTGGTTAGCGTAAAGGGGCTGCTGAGATTTGGATCCCGGGTAATCCAATTGTTCTGTTTTGCCAGATTGGCAAAATTTTCGTTTTGCCATCCCAATATGAATGGAATGGTTGGTGCATGGTGATTGTTGAGCTGGTTCAAGCCCAGGAATTGATGATTAGGGAGAAATCCTGGTAGCTCGCTTCCCTCTGACTGTGAATAGGAAATGGATATGTTTTTCACTCCCATAAGAATCCGGGCAAGGTTTTCAGCGATGAACTGAAAAGGACCTTCTGTCTGTTCAATTTTACCCTGTATCTCAACTTTGGCATCCTGGTAATCCTCACTGGTTTCAAAAGTAATAGCCCTTTTGTTGAGGATTTCATGGGACCCGTCGATTCTCCTTCCTTGATTGTCAAATACTTCTACTTGAATGTTTTCAGTCATCAAATTGTGATTGATCCTCTCCGGTTCTCCCGCTTCGAAACTTACATTGTCTTCGTTGTAATTAACCGTTTCATATTGTGTTTGGTTTCTGCCCCTGGATTGCTGGTTGATTTTTTTCAGGAAGCCTACTTTATTATATAAATTATTGAAGTTGAATTGGCTATTGAGTTGTAGGGTATTTGAATTGCGGATGGTATTTCCCAGATTGATGGAGCTGGTGTCATGAAGCAATGGCCCGGCCTGCCAGTTATAAGTTCCGTTGAATCTTGCAGAGACGTTTACCCAGTCGAGCAAAGGCAATTTATTGATGGGAACACGGTAATTGGCCTCCCATTTATGATTGTAATCGGTATTTCGGCCAAAGTTTCTGATATTTGACATTACCGAATCTTTCCAGAACTGGTACTGTATTGGTTCTTTTCTTTTATTAACCATACCTCTGGGTTCATCAATGCGGGCTCGGTTGGTAGCGTCGAAATTGAGTTTTAACGAGCGGGTAAGGTCAAACTGGATGTTAAAATGCCTGTTCCACAGAAAATTCTTATCAAATGTGGGTTGATACCTGACGTTTGGGTTGGCAATGCTTTTGTGTCGTATGGCATTGTAACTCCTTCTCAAATTCGTGCTGACAGTAATGGATGAAGGATAGTAGTAAAAATTAAAGTCTCTTAAAATCCGGAACAGATCCGTGTTGAATATTCCTCCGATACCCTGAAAAGGAGTGACGGCCTGTGGATTCGTGTTGAAGTTGTATACAAGGCCACCCTGGAATTCTTCCATGAGATTATAATCTGTGTTGATATCTCTTGCAAATATTTCATTATAGGAATAGTTCATTGAGAAGTTTGATATATCATAAAAGGCAGGGTTGTTTTGATTCTGAGGAGTTACTCTGACGTTGTTGAAATTGATGCTTTTTCTTCGTACATAATCCTGGCTCATTTTTTTGAGTGAATCGCGGGCACGCTGGTCTTCGGCCGCATCTAATGCATCTTCCAGTTGAATGTCAGGGTTAAGCGGATTGTATTGAGGTGTAATGAATCTTTCCGAATATCCAAGGTACATTGGGATTCTAACACCGGCCTTATCCGGAAAAAATTTACCCAGATCAAGGTTTGTAGAAAGGTCATACTGTGTTGTTTTTTCTTTATTTCTTTCATTTACCTTTTTGTCGATACTTCCGAAGCCAGGCGTGCTCGTGTTGCCGGATACGTTTATTCTTCCGAAATCTGCCAGTTGGGTTGACATTCTTCCTCTGGCAGCCCATCCTCCCTCTTCTTTGAAATCGCTAAGTCTGAGTTCGTTAATCCATACTTCTCCCGATTTAGGCATACCATCGTCTTCTGATAGTGTATTTCCTTGTTGGTCAGGATTTCTTATACCCATCATAATGGTTTTTAAATTACTTAGATTCGGATTTCCCCGAACACTAATTTTGGCTCCATCTCTTATCATACTATAAATGGTATTCATAGAGATGTTGGTATTGCCCTTCCGCATGGCATTATTCCTTTCAAGCTTCAATTCAGGAAGTTCATTAAGATTAATAACCATCTCGTTTTTCCAAACCTGTTTTCTGTCACTACCGCTTGTGTTGTTGTAGAAACCCGGTGGGGTAACATCAAGGGGAATTTCATATTCATAATAATTGTTTCGGTAATCTGTTCCCAAACGGATAAAGGCCCTCAGATCGTTATCATTGAGTATTTTATTTTCAAGTGCTTCAGTATGAAGGAACATTCTCAGCTTTTTAAACTGCCTTACATCCATATCGATATTCTTGAATGCAGCACGGGCATCTCCATCCTCAAGCTCTTGCACATTGAATGCAATAGCCTGTTCATTAAGCTGGCGGAGTTGGGGGTTGGTCGGATCAATAACACGATCTATGCCTGGCGGAAGTACATAATTTACAGGAGTTTTGTTGGCATTTTCTTCAATGTTTACAGTTGAAATATTCATTGATCCCCTGCTGAATTCCGGGGCGGATAGATTTTCTCCTGCTTCATACAATGATTTGGTGTAATTTCTCCATTCTCCGCGCACCAGATTTAACTTGGCAAATCTTAATATCACCGAATCCTGAAACTCCCTTAAAAACATTCTCATAAACCGAATGGACTTGAAGTCTCTGATTGCACCTACCCGTTTGTCCGGTTTTCTTACCGGAATTTTAAATTGATACCATGTAATCTCGGATTTGTTACCATTAGCAAGTTCAACTTGTCTTTTTACCTTATCTGTAATGTAGTTTTCCCCAACCTGCATTTCCCGGGGGTCCAGCTCAACCCGGTACTGGTAATAATTTTCGTTTTCTTCCAGGGTATTATCCTGATTGATGTCCTCAACATCTGGCAGTGTTTTACCTGAAGTGGGGTAATTTTCCGGTGATTGTTCCGAGGTTGGAGAATTGCCTTCCATCCCGTTGTATTTTTTATACCTTTCAATGATTCCCTTTTTCTCGCTGTTGTAATCACTTCCTCTATAATAGTGGTAATTGTCATTAGATGGGTCCTCCAGAAATTTGTCAAAAGCTTCATCAGAAAGGTTTTCATTTAAATTGTCAAGGTATTCGGAAAAAAAAGTCTGCTCCTCTTCATCACTGATTCCATCCAAACCTACATCCTGAAATTTCCTGGCCTCGGGATCATTATCAAAAGCATTTACCAGCGATTGGGAGATCGGTATCCGCCCCCATGATGTGGTATCCACCATGCTTATCTGTTCAGAGGTTGGGAGTCCGTTTTCAAAGCTTTTTCTTCCATCTTTTAAAATATCCTCCGAAACTGTCCCCAGGTTAAAATATAATGTTCCTTCATTGGTTCGGGTCGAATCGTAAACAAAGGGATCCATAAGCCAGAACTCAATATATTCCACATTCGACTCTTCGAAATCGGTGGTGTTGATTTCTCTCATGATCCCTCCCCATCTTGATTCCGGCTCTTTGAGCGATCCGTCGGATTGAATACCCGCTGATATTCCCCCCTCCCCCGAAGGTTCGTGTTCGTAATTATAAGGACCCCTTTCATCAGGGAAAAATGCAAGGTTTAATACTTGTATGCTTGCCGGAATATCATTCGGATTATCTTTGTTTGGGAACAATTCTTTCTCATAGATTTCCCGGACAAAGTGGCTGGAACGTTGGTCTGGGTTGCTTTTTAGATGCTGGGGCATATTCGGGCTGTTTTCTCTCAGGAATAACGGATCTATATGATACCACGCCAGCCTGGACCGGTTATAATTATATGGTAAAGAGTCGATTAAACTGGCTTCCGGAAAGAGCTCCGGCTGTCCCTGCGGTGTACTTGCCAAGACCCAGGCAGAGGGGTTTTTCATGTCAATGGCCGTTTCACTACCTTCAAAATCGTCTATGTAAGAAACACCCTCTTTTTCTATGGCTTGGGAGTGACCTGGTATGAGGTGGGCAAATTCACCGTCAAATCTGATGCTGGATTGTTCCTCTGTATCCAGAAAAGGGATTCCATCAACCAGTTGGGTAAGAAACGGAGACTCGCTCCGGTAAGATCCGTTTAATCCCCAGATGGTATTGGAAATGGGCTCATTCCCAATGTTTACCTTTCTGGTAAGTGGCC
>JAGXLC010000013.1 GCA_018334875.1 Bacteroidales bacterium
ATTCTTTAAACGAAATTATTGAATGTCACCTTAATCCATTAATGGCTAGTGAACGGCGAGAGATTGTTGTTGAAAATTTAAAGCAAATTAATGGCTTGACCGCAAAAAAATAAACGGCATACAACATGCGGTAATAAACCATTGGGGTTTAATTGGTTAAACAAATATTCTGTTCCGTTTTAAATTTTTTCACCGGCGGATAGGAATGCAGCACGCACTCCCCAACGGTTCATACCGCTATACGTTGGGGCGCAATATGAAGTAGTAAAGCGTTTAATTAAATTTTTTTTATGAATGATTTACAAATAAATAAAACGGATTTGTATAAAGAATTAGGAATGTCTCAAAGTATTCCAGAAAAGAATTTTCATGAATGGTATAAGACCTATTCAAAAAATTTAAAAAAAATTCAAAAAACAAAAAATGCTATAAAAATTAGAATAATCCTCCTATCAATATTACTTTTTATATTGTCATTCTTCATTGACTCCAATGAGCTGGGACCACAAATATTTCAATTTATATCTTTTATATTAATGGTTGGAATATGGATACTCACGAAACATGAAAGAATACATCCCGAGAAAAAGCTTTTAATTATGAAAATTTTATTTAAATCCGTTGGAAATTACTAACAATTAAAAATTTATGAAATACTCAAAAGACTTATTGAAAAAAAGGAAAAAATCAAAAGTTAGTATGGCATTTGGATTATTTGTTATAGTTATAGCGATTACATGGATTCCTCTTCATTTAATAGAAGAAGTCTCAATCTCTGGATTTGACTGGCCTTATATGTTTATTTTTCTTTTAAACGGTCTCTCTCTATTTATGGCCGGTTATGGATATTCACTAGATAGACTTATAGGCAAAGCTTTTATTGAGATTGATAATCAGGTGATTCGCATAAAAACAGATGTCTTTGATAAAGAAAAAAGTATTAGCTGGGATAAAATAAATTCAATTGATTATAAACCAAGTAAGTTTATTGTATCAAAAAGAGATAAAACAAAACTTATTTTAACAATTTCAAAACTTGAATATATAGAAATACAAGAAATTAAAAATGTGATTAGAGATATTGCCAACAAGAAAAAAATATCGATAAATTTGAATTGATTAGCAGTTAATGTAATGATTATTAGTGAAATACTGCGCCCAACAGGCTGTAATACGCCATGCGGGCGGGCTTCCAGTTTCTAAGGAGGTCGGCTTTAGTTGGGTTTTGTATCGGGGGGTGAGAACGCGTCTCCGAAAACCCCGCACGGCGCATACAGCTATACGTTGTGGCTCATGGCTAATAGACGGAAAGTGAAAGGTTATTTAAAATTTTTACCTTTGTAAAAAAAGAATCCATGCCCAAGATATTTGAATATTTAGGAATTCTTATATTTTTTTACTCAAATGAACATGAACCCATCCATGTTCATGCTAAGAAAGGAGAATTTGAAAGCAAAGCTGAATTTTATATAATAAACGGGATTATTCAAGAAATAAAGGTTTCCTCTGTAAAAGGATCAAAACCACTCAAAGGACAAAATCTTAAAGACTTTGAAACGTTTTTAGAAGTGTATGCAGATAAAATTGTAGAAAAGTGGGTTAATTATTTCGTATACCATAAAGATGTTGAATTTGAGAAAATAACAAAAAGGTTAAAATGAAAATATCAGTTGACTATAAAAAAGAAGAAACCAAGAGCCTTAAAATTGAAAAGGCAAATTACATTGGTGATTTTGCTATTAGAATTAAGTTTAATGATGGAACTGAAAAACTAGTCGACTTCAAACCTTTCCTAACCAGGTCGGTGCATCCTTCCATAAGAAAATATCTAGACGAACGGCTTTTCTCAAATTTTAAAATAATCGACGGTAATTTGAATTGGAATGATTATGATATGATTTTTCCAATTTGGGATTTATATAAAGGAAAAGTCGATAAATAAAGCCACGCCACAGAGCCACAACATGCTGTATAAACAATTGGGGCTAAATGTCTTGATCAGGGTAAGTCAAAATAGCAACATCTCTACTTGGGGGATTGGATCCAGGTAGTCCTTCCCCAACTGTTCATACAGCTTTCCGTTGGCAACAAGGCTCAGTGGAGACAGGTATTTAAATAAACGACAAAAAATTAAATAACGGAGTTTCTTATTTAAGAAAATTGCAAAAAACTTAAATAGTGACTATCTTTGTTTAAAAATTCTAATGAAAAATTACAAATCCGGTCAATATATCAATCAGGGATACTATAAAAGTTTCCAACCAACTTCGATAAATAAACAATTGCATATCGATGATATGGAGGTAATGCAATTGCTTAGTCAGGCAGATAGAGAATTGGGCAGGCTTGATATGTATTCAAAATATATTCCCAATATTGATTTGTTTATTAGCATGCATGTTGTAAAGGAAGCAACCCAAAGTAGCAAGATTGAGGGAACACAGACAAATTTGGATGAAGCCCTTTTAGACAAAGAAGATATCCCTATTGATAAGAGAGATGATTGGGAGGAAGTGCAAAATTATATTAGTGCACTGGAATGGGCCATAAAGGAGTTAAATGAATTACCCTTCTCTTCCAGATTGATAAAAGAAACACATAGAGTACTTTTACAGGGAGTTCGTGGAGAGAAAAAACAACCCGGCGAATTCCGAACGAGCCAAAATTGGATTGGTGGGACAACGCTAAACGATGCAACATTTATTCCACCTGTTCATGCATCTGTGCCTGAATTGATGAGTGACATAGAAAAATTCATTCATAATAATGAGATATTTGTGCCCGAGTTATTAAAGATTGGACTTGTTCATTATCAGTTTGAAACGATTCACCCATTTTTAGACGGGAACGGAAGAATAGGAAGATTATTAATACCACTTTATTTAGTAAGCAAAGGGATATTACAAAAACCGATTTTGTATTTATCGGAATTTTTTGAAAAAAATCGGCAGTTATATTATGATAATTTGATGATTGTAAGAAAGAAAAGCAATCTTTCACAGTGGTTTAAGTTTTTCCTTATTGGAATAATTGAGACATCAAAAAATGGAATAAAGACATTTGATAATATATTAAAATTACAGAAGCAGGTTGAATCGGAGATACAGAGATTAGGAAGTAGAGTAACTAAAGCAAAAAAAGTAATTGATTATTTATATCAACGACCGATTATAGATGCAGAAAAAGTTAGTGAAGTAGCCGAAATATCGATGCCTTCTTCGTATAAACTGATTACAGATTTAGAGAAAATGGATATATTGAAAGAGGTAACTGGTGGAAAGAGAGGGCGAACTTATGTATTTGAAAATTATTTAAGATTGTTTAGATAAGAAAAATCGCCCAGTTGCCAACACGCGGTATAAAAAATTGCCGAAACAGTAGGTTATTCAAGGGTTGTAGCCCGCTTCAACTTTTGTGTAACTTGACAGGAAATCGCCTGCAATCGGCAACTTTTCATACCGCAAACCGTTAGCAACAAATTAAAAACAAAATGTTATGAAAAATTTAATGACTATAGTTTTAATGATTATTCCGTTGACAATTTTCGCTCAAACTGAAAATTTAGAAGGAAAATGGATTTCTGAATCAGAAACAACTGACGGAGAGATAATCGCGTATGAATTCTTTAATAATAAAACACTCAAAATGTTCTTTGATGGGAAGGAATTGCCGACTGTAAAACCGATTGAATATAAACTGGTGAATAATAATGACCGGACGGAAATTGAAATTGAATATGTAAGTACCTGGAATAGTTCGACTGAGAAAATGTATGGATTAATCGAATTTTTGAAAGACGGAAAAATTAAAATGGAATTTTTCCCTTTTGACGAACAAGTTGATAAGAAAAATGATTTTTCCGATGAAGCATTAATATTTAGACGGGAATAAAATCTGTTGCTAACACGCGGTCATAAAACATTGGGGGGCGAGGTGATTATTCGAGCCTCGGTTCTCGCATCAAGGGCTGTTGTATCTTGATAGTGAAGTAGCTCCGAAATCCCCAACGTTTCATACCGCCAACCGTTATACGCCATCTCCTTTAAAGAACATAATGTTGCAATTAATAGAGTAATAAATATATAAAAATAAGAAAGGCAGTTTGCTATGAATGTTTCACAATTACCCCAAGATCAATTTACACATATTGATTTTGTTAACACACGTTATTGGACAATTGGTGATAATGAGACTCCTTTAATATTGGTTCATGGATTGGGAGGATATGCAGAAAATTGGATGTACAATGTTTCAGTTCTTGCTAAACATTTTAAAATTTATGTATTAGATCTGGTTGGATTTGGTAAAAGTGATAAACCTGAAGCCCTATATACATATGATTATTTTGCTAGGTTTGTGCACGATTTCATGGAAAAGATGCACATTGAGAAAGCCCACTTGATTGGTCATTCACTAGGTGGAGGTATTGTATTGCAATTTGCGCTTAAATATCCTGAAAAAGTAAAAAAACTTGTTATTGTAGCAAGTTCGGGTTTAGGAAAAAAGGCTTCCATGATTCACAGAATAACATCCCTTCCAATCATAGGTAAATACTTAACGAAACCTAGCCAAAAAGGAATATCTAGGCTCTACGAATCAATGGTATATAACAAGGAAGTAATAACAGAAGAAATGGTTGAATTAGGTTATCAAATGTTTGCATTACCGGGGGCTCAGAAAGTATATTTATCAACTACCCGGGCAGCAATTAATTTTTTCGGACAGAAACAAAAAGCAATCAATCCAATCAGGCACAACCTTCAACTTATTGAATCTCCAGTGATGGTTATATGGGGTCAACAGGATAAGATTCTCCCTTTATCACATGCATATATAGCGAAGAAACAAATTAAAAACGTTATCCCTCATCTTTTCGATCAGTGTGGTCATCTGCCAATGGTAGAACATCCGGAAGAATTTAATATTTCCGTTGATCAATTTTTGGTTAATCAATAAAAAATATGATATTATGATCAATTACGGACGTATAACAGGCTATATACAAAATGCTGGCATTCGTCATGAAGTCTACGTTTGGTGGCTTTAGCAAAATTTCGTATCGGGGGATGAGAACGCGTCTTCGAAAACCCCGCACGGCGCATACAGCTTTCCGTTATAGGTAATGCTAAGAAGGGTTAATTACGGTAATTTGTATGAATTGATTATCTTTGAGAAAAAGACAATTAATGCCAAATTTATATGTGATAGCAGGTTGTAACGGTGCTGGGAAAACAACGGCTTCCTATACTGTATTGCCAGAAATATTAGATTGTGAAGAATTTATAAATGCAGACGAAATAGCCAGGGGCCTTTCTCCGTTTAATCCAGAGAAAGCTGCTATAGAGGCAGGTCGTATAATGCTGAAGAAGATAAGTGATTTTATAAAAAGGAATTATGATTTTGCTTTTGAGACAACTCTAGCATCGAAAAATTATTTAAAAACCATTGATAGAGCTAAGAACAACGGATACGAAATTACTTTACTGTTTTTTTGGTTAGATTCAGTAGAATTAGCGGTTGAAAGAGTTAAATCACGTGTTGCAGAAGGCGGACGCAATATTCCTGAAAAAGTCATTAGAAGGAGATATTTCTCTGGCATAAAAAACTTATTTGAATTATATATACCTGTTTGTGATTATTGGATGATTACAGATAATTCTAATCCTAATTTAAGATTAGTTGCGGAAGGAACACAAAAAGAAATAATTAAAATTGAAGATAATTCTATTTTTAATTTAATGAAAAGATTAAGCCATGGCCAAAAGTAATATAACTAAGAGGGAAAAACTGATCAAAGGGCTTGAATTATATTATCAGAAATTGATAAAAAATAAGATAGCCACTAATTCAGATTTAGTAGTTTCAGAAAATGGAAAGGTTGTACATATAGATCCCAAAAAATATCAAAAAAAATAGCACTACCTATAACATGCTGTGTAAACAATTGGGGTTGAGTAGCTTGTCCGATTCAGATCAAAATAGCAATATTTCTACCCGGGGATAGGACTCAGTTAGTCCTTCCCCAACTGTTCATACAGCTTTCCGTTGTGCCCAATTGGTAAGAAGATTGGAAAATGCCTCAGAATTGATTAATTTTGAAGTATGGCAACAGATAAGGAAATACTGGAAATGATTAAAAAATCGGTGAAATCCAAAGCCTCCAATGCAATTGTTATTTTATATGGATCCAGGGCAAGAGGAGATAACCGTGCTGATTCAGATGTTGATATATTGATCCTGCTTGATCAAAAAAGAATATCAAGGGAAGATGAAAAGCGTGTAAAGTACCCCCTTTATGATATCGAATTCGAGACTGGAAAAATAATCAGTCCTTTGGTTCTTACAAAATCAGATTGGGAATCTCGCCATAGAATCACTCCTTTCTACGATCGAGTAAATGAAGAGGGAGTTGTACTATGAATGAACAGGAAAGGAAAGAACTTGTCCAATATCGCATCAACAGAGCAAAAGATACCCTTAAAGAAGTAAACATTCATGTTGAGAATGAACTCTGGAGTACTGCCGTTAATCGATTATATTATGCTTGCTATTACGCAGTAAGTGCTCTATTGCTACAACATAAAATTAAAGCTCAAACTCATGCAGGGGTTCGGCGGATGTTCGGGTTACATTTTGTCAAAAAGGGTTTAATAGACAAAGATCTAGCTCGATTTTATACTGATATTTTTGATAAGAGGCAAACAAGCGATTATGATGATTTTATAGAATTTTCCCGCGAAGAAGTTGTTAGCCTGATACCCTCCGCAGAACAGTTAATTGAAGAAATAGAAAAATTACTTGTTGATTAACTTCTAATCCCCCAAAAATAAAAATCCAACTGGGCACAACATGCTGTATGCACCATGCGGGCGTATTTACAGAAGATTCAGCATTCGAATTTAGCAAAAATATTTACCAAGGCAATAGATCATACTTCTTTCATCCAGCACGGTACATACAGCTATACGTTGTGCGGCATGCTATGGCTGCTGATAGGATTTATATGGTTTATTTATTCTTAATAGATTAGAGCAAATAATAATAAAAAAGGAGTAAATATGAAAGCAAAAATATTAAACCTGTTCAGTAATGTGACATTAACCAATACGAAACTTAAGGGTGGTCATGGACAAAGTTTTCTGATTAATATTGGCGAAGAAAAAATACTCTATGATACAGGATTAAATAGCGAAACTCTATTAAACAATATGAAAACTTTATCCATATCTCCTGATGAAATTACGAAGCTAATTTTGTCACACGGTCATATTGATCATACAGGAGGTTTGCAAGGATTTCTTGACAAAAGAATTACAAATCAAACTTTAACTTTGATTGCGCACCCTGCCTTTCGTGAAAAAAAAATATATAAGATTTTAGGTCTTATAAAAAAATCAATTACCTGCCCTGCCTTAACAGATAGCCAGGAAAATAAATTGGAGATGCTATTAACGATGGACCCTGTACAAATCACTCATAATTTACAAACAACAGGTGAAATAGCAGAAAGAAATGAAAAATACGGCTTGGAGCCCAATGCATTTCATCTTGAAAATGGTAAATATGTTGTCGATCCTGTGAAAGATGATTTAAGCCTTATTTTAAGTACTGAAAAAGGCGAAGTTATTATAACCGGTTGTGCACACAGCGGAATATTGAATATCTGTGATTACGTAAGGAGAAAAACTAATAATAAGATACATGCTGTTATTGGCGGCACACATATGGTGCGTTACTCAGAGGATGAGGTTAAATATGTTGCTACCAGGTTAAAAAGTGAGTATAATAATCCTGATCTCTATCTTAACCATTGTACTGATTATTTCCCGGATCCTTTTGTTAAAAAAACAAAAGCAACAGATATATTAAGAAAAGAATTAGGACCAGATAAGATTAAAGACTGTTTTGTAGGAACAGTGATCGAATTTTAACTTTATATAATTTTTAGGTTATAGAATGAAACTCTTGACTTAATTAAATTTAAACATGGAGAAACTTTGAATAATTAAAAAGGTTAAAGAATGCAGTATTTTGTTAATGAGCATCGTTTTAATAATACTTTAGCAAGACCGCACAACATGCTGTAATACGCCATTTGGGCAGGCTTCCAGCGTCTAAGGAGGTCGGCTTTAGCTGGGTTTTGTAACGGGGGATGAGAACGCGTCTTCGAAAATCCCGCACGGTGCATACAGCTATACGTTGTAGGTAATTGAATAAACACGCCAACTGTTTCCCAATAAGGAAATTTTTCTTAACTTTGTAGAAAAAAGGATGGTAAAACATGAGGTTCAATTTATGGAACCTGCATAGGATTTCTTAGATGATTTAGATGATAAAACTAGAGAAAAGGTAATATTTAACATTTGGAAATCACGGGAAACAAATGATCCAGAATTATTTAAGAAGTTAACAGATGAAATCTGGGAATTTAGAACTAGATATAAGGGTAAACAAATTAGGCTTCTTGCCTTTTGGGATAAAATTAAATACACAAAAACCCTTGTCATTGCAACCCATGGATTTCAGAAAAAGGCTCATAAAGTTCCAAAGAAGCAAATCGATAGGGCAATAGAGCTACGTAAATTGTATTATGAACAAAAAAGCAGCAGAGATGGATAAGAAAAAGATGAAAACATACACCCTGGAGGAACTTACTGATCAATATGTTGGGAAAAAGGGAACCGCCAGACGAGATAAATTTGAATTTGATCTTAAGCTTGATATTTTGGGTAATATGATAAAAAAAGCCCGGAAAGAGCAGAATTTAACCCAGGAGCAACTTGGTCGTTTAGTTGGTGTACAAAAGGCTCAGATATCCAAAATAGAAAATAATGCGAAAGATGTAAGATTTTCCACTGTAATGAAAGTATTTGAAGCCTTAAAGGCAAAAGTTAAAATGACCATTGAATTTGATTCTAATTCTCATATAGAAATCTAAGGATAATATTCAACTACCTACAACATGCTGTATAAACATGCGGTCGGGCTTCCAGCAGATTCTGTCTCCAAGTTTGACAAAATTTTTTACCAGGGCAAAAGTTCATACCTTTTCATCCCGCACAGATTCATACAGCTTTCCGTTGCCGCCAATATTAAAATAGCTTAGCTGTATTCCAGTGAATTCATTATATTTGTCTTTATGCAAACTCAAGATTTCATAGAAAAGAAATTGAAGGAATTAAAACCTTATCTTGCTGAGAAGTTCTATGTCAATAAGATAGGGTACTTCGGGTCGTATTCTCAAAATAAGCAAAATGAAGAATCCGACATTGATATATTGGTTGAATTTAGCAGACCTATTGGATGGGAATTTTTTGACTTGAAAGATCTTCTTGAGAAGGAACTTAAAACAAAAGTTGATTTAGTTTCCGTTGGTGCTCTTCGGAAACAATTAAAGAAATCCATTTTGAGCCAAACTCATTATGTATGAGCAAAACGGGAAGAAATTATAAGATATATTTGGAGGATATCTTAACCTCGATGTTAAGAATCGTAGAATATATTGGAGATAGGAACTTTGAGGAATTTAAAAATAATAATATGGTTGTAGATGCTGTTGTGAGAAATTTTGAAATCATTGGCGAGGCATCAAACAATTTACCAGATGAAATAAAAGATAAATATCCTGAAATCCCCTGGCGTAAGATGTATGGACTGAGAAATCTTGTATCTCATGAATATTCTGGGATTGATTACGAAATGATATGGGAGATTGCCAAGAAAAACCTACCTGAAAATATAGAAGACTTCCGAAAGATAATTGAGAAAGAAAAATAATACTGGCGGTAACATGCTGTATGTACTATGCGGGCGGGCTTGCAGACGATTAGGCAGTCAAATTCAGCAAAAATTTTTACCAGGGCAATAGGTCATACTTTTTACATCCCGCACGGCGCATACAGCTATACGTTGTGGTTCATTTATAAGAGAGACTACAGAGAATCTTGCAAAGTTAAAATAAATTGCTTATCTTTGGCGTTAGTAACGTAATATGAAAGCATGATTGTTTCATTTGGCTCAAAGGATACAGAAAAAATCTGGCAAGGAGAAAGAGTTAAGAAGATTCCATTGGAAATTCAAAAAGTTGGCAGACGAAAATTAAGAATGTTGAATAATTCCCAGAACCTGTCTGATTTGAGAATTCCACCATCAAATAGATTAGAAAGGCTCAAAGGAAAAGAAAAAGGTTACTATAGCATACGGATTAATGACCAATGGCGAATAGTTTTTAAATGGGAAAACAATCATGCCCATGAAGTCGAGACTACTGATTATCATAAATGAAATCCATAAAAGATGAGTAAATTACCCAATGTACACCCAGGAGAAGTTTTAGTTGAGGAATTCCTTAAGCCAATGGATATTAGTGCCTATAGATTGTCCAAGGAAATAGGAATACCCCAAACAAGAATTTCTCAGATAATTAAAGGTAAACGTCGTATCACTGCTGATACAGCATTAAGGTTAAGTGCTTTCTTTGGAAATACCCCAAAATTCTGGCTTGGTCTTCAGGATGACTATGACCTTGAAGAAGAATCCCACCGTAATAATGATTCCCTGAAAAGAATTAGGGATAATCGTACTCAAAAGACCGAAAAATAAACGAACCACAACATGCTGTAATACACCATGCGGGCGTTTCGGCTTGATGTCTAAATTTTGTGGCTCAAGCCAGGTTTTGTATCGGGCGTCAAAAACACGTCTTCTAAAATCCCGCACGGTGCATACAGCTTTCCGTTGTGGGTAATGGTAACAAGAGGTCAAGTGATGGTGGTAAAATCTCAAAATAATTGTATATTTGGATAAAATGACGGTTATGAAAGACTCTTCACAAATACTTGCATACTTGTCAAAGAACAAGTACCGATTGATGAAAAAATATCATCTCACCAAGCTAGGAGTTTTTGGGTCAGTTGTGAGGGGGGATCAAACTGATGATAGCGATATTGATCTAATTGTTGAATTCGACGATAACGTGAAGGATTTATATTTGGTGAAGAAACAATTAAGGGAAGAGATTAAGAAGCATTTTAACAGACCGGTTGATATATGCCGAGAAAAGTATATAAAGACCAGAATTAAGGACCATATCCTATCCCAGGCCCGATATGTATAAAATGTCCCATAAAGATTTTGCCAGCGTTGTTTCCATTCTTGATTCGATTGAAAAGATAATGGATTACACTTCCTCATTTAATAATGCTGATGAATTTTATGCGGATACAAAGACTTTTGATGCAGCCATGATGAATTTCATTGTTATTGGTGAAATGGCCGACAAACTCTCCGAGGAGATAAAAGATGAAACTAAAAACCAAGTTGATTGGGGCAAAGTAATAGGATTCCGAAACATTATTGCCCACAATTATTTTGGAATAGATGCAGAAGAAGTCTGGCAAATAATTCAAACAAGCCTTTCTAACCTACAAGAAACATTGCGAGATTACGTGGATTAATTTAAGGTCCAAAAATGCCACAACCCACAATATGCTGTAAACCCCATGGGGGCAATGAGTCAAATGTAATGATAATCAATCGATTTTATAGAATACCAGCCCAAAGGGGTGTTGCCTCGCACAACCCCGCACGGCGCATACAGCTGACCGTTAGCGGTTATTGCCCAAAGAGTCCAACAAAAGTTTTAAAAATTCGTTATATTTGTTAGAAATAAGGAAGGGATTATGGGATTCAAGACAATTAACATAAAGAATAAAAAGGGATTTCAAGCCATTCGAATCCCAAAACAGATGAAAATAGATGATGACAAGGTTTACCTTAAAAAAATAGGTAATGCTCTCTACATTATACCTTATCATAAGCCTTGGCAAAATCTGTTCGACAGCCTCGAGTCATTTACGTCTGACTTCATGGATGAAAGGAAACAGCCAGAAGATCAACCAAGAGAATCTCTCGATTAATGGACTAGCTGCTCGATACGAACATCTGCATCTATATTATCAAAAAGCGCCCTGATAAAGTATTACAAAAGTTTGAAAGTTTATCCGTTGGTTCGGTCGCTGTATCCTCAATAACCCTTGCAGAGCTTCATTATGGAATAATGAAAAGCTCAAATCCAGAAAGAAATCAAGAAGCTCTTAATAAATTTCTAACTCCCCTGGAAATTGTTGATTTTGATTATTTTGCCACTTTAGAATATGGTAAATTTCGTGCTGAACTTGAAAAGAACGGAACACCTATTGGTCCACTTGATACCCTAATTGCTTCCCATGCGAAAAGCCTTAACCTTACCTTGGTGACAAATAATGAAAAAGAATTCCAAAGGATACAGGAATTAAACATAGAAAACTGGACCAAATAAAAAAAGCAACAAACCGCTAACATGCTGTATAAACGATTGGTGTGTAGTTAGTTATGCTGAAACTGTCAATATACCAATATTTCTAACCGGGGAATGGGCTCCAGGTAGTCCGTCCTCAACTGTTCCTAAGGCTTTCCGGTGTAGCCAATGGAAAGAAAACTGTGACATAATAAGTAAAATTTTACATTAAAATTAGCATACTATGAGAAGAAGTATTTTCACTCTAATTTTGTTTGGGCTTGTTTTTTCTCTTCCCACAAGTGCACAAGAGAATTCATCATCAGTTGAAAAGCTACGAGACCTTATTCAAAAGGATTACTTTACCCTCAACCTTTTATTACAAAATGAGGGGCGGTTTTCCTTTAAAGATGATGATTTTCAAGGTGGCAGAACCTTTAGCACTCCCAATGCCAGAATTAGCCTTAAAGGGAAAATTGATGGTGGGTTCTTTTACCGATTTTATCTGGATGCTGCTCCTGAACCAACTCTATTAGATGCCTATATCGGTTATAAACTTCATGATGCCCTTAGTATTTCGGTAGGCTCTATGAAACCCAGGCAAACGTTGGACTATATTCCCAGTCCTGCTGACCACAACTTTGTTGACCGTGCCACAATGACAGGATTATTGGTTGGTTCCCGTGAGATTGGCATTTCCGCAACTGGCGATATAGAGGGCTTCTACTACTACACAGGTCTGTTTAACGGTAACCGTTTGAGCACTAATAATAACAACAAATTTTACGGTATAGGCAGAATTCAGTACACCGTGGACAATTCAATCCTGAGTAATCTGCAATTTGCCGTTAGTGGATCACACGGTTATTCCGAAGGAACAGTGAGTGGTAGTAGTGGACCATTATTACGGGGGAAACGCACGATTATTGGTTCCGACGTTGAGGTTGAATGGGACAGACTATACTTTGCTGCAGAATACCTGCAAGGCGAACTGGAAACGTATGATATACGTGGGGCGAAAGAAATAATCAGTGGTTATTACCTGACAGGCGGAGTGCATTTAAACGATAAAGTAATGACATTGGCTCGATGGCAATCATGGTGGTATAAAGAACAGAAAACCACAGAACAAAAACTGACATTTGGCACCAATGTTGATTTTACTGATATTACAGGCTTAACATTAAATATTGATGCTTATATGCCGAATCAAGGCGACACTGAACTTGGGGCTTCATTTATCTTACAGGTAGTTTTTTAGATATACCAACCTTTAGAGCTAACTGGATTACTACTTTTTAATTGGAAATGCATTTTCTTGCATAAAGGAGTAAGCCGAAAATCCTTAAGAGTAGGCATTTTACTAACTTAATAATTATGGACATGGACAAAGAAAATTTCAAAAAAGAAGCAAAAAAAAGTCTAAATGACGTGATTGCTAAGATTGACGAACTGGAAGCTAAAAAGGATAAAGCTAAGGCAGACTCTAAGGCTGAGTATGAAGAAAAGCTTTCGAGGTTGAAATCCCAGAAAGATGACCTGCAAGCTAAGTATGATGTGCTTATGAAAGCCTCTGATGAAAAATGGGAAGAAGTGAAAAACGCTTTTTCTTCATCAGCAGATTCATTTAAAGAGGGGTTTTCAAAAATTTCATCACTTTTTTAGATTTATGGGAGCATTTGGGCATAACACCCAATTGCTCCTGATTAACCTTTGAATAGTTTTGGGACATGAGAAAATATACTATTTTTTTGGAATGAATTGAAGGCAACTTTTTGGTTTTCCCCTGTCCTGATAATTCTTTCAATCCTGCTGGCAATCATCAAATAGATTAGAAAGGCTCAAAGGAAAGGGAAAAGACATTTACAGCATCCGGATTAATGACCAATGGTGAATAATTTTTAAATGGGAAAGCAATCATGCCCATGAGGTCGAGATTACTGATTATCACAAATGAAATCCATAGAAAATGATTAGATTACCCAATATCCACCCAGGAGAAATTTTAGTTGAGGAATTCCTTAGGCCAATGGATATTAGTGCCTATAGATTGGCCAAGGAAGTAGGCATATCCCAAACGAGAATTTCTCAAATAATTAAAGGTAAGCGCCGTGCCACTGCTGATACAGCTTCAAGGTTAAGTGCTTTCTTTGGTAATACTCCAAAATTTTGGCCTGGTCTTTGGAATGACTATGGCCTCGAAGAAGAATCCCACCACAATAATGATACCCTGAAAATAATCAGGGACATTCGTACCCCAAAGACAGAAAAATAAACCAACCACAAGGTACACCATGCGGTCAGGATTCAAGTATCTTGAGTGGGCGAATTCAGTCTAATTTTTCACCAGGGGGTAGGTTCACCCTTCTTTCCTCCCGCACGGCGCATATAGTTAATCGTTAGGCATAAATCAACATATCAGTGTAACCGATAAACGACTGTTGCCACCATCAAAGCTGCAGAAATGAAGGAAAATTATAAAAATCAGTTTTCTATCTAAATAAACATAAAAACCATTTTCTGACATTAGTTGGATTTTGATGCGATAAACGATATAAAATTTAGAATTTTTAACTACTCAAGGCCATTTTACTGGACTTTAATAATATCTTTGTTCATTTAGAACTTGAAAATTATTAATCTTACTTTATTGATTATTGAGCACAACTAAAATGAAGTTAATTATGAAAAAATACAAGCTGTTCGTTGGAATAACACTAAGTTTTTTTGCTTTGGGTACAACTTCGGTATTTGCACAAGGAGGTGATCAAATGTTAGACGGAATTGGAGAGACAGGATTAATTGCCCGCTATACCTTGAAAGAGGATGTAAAGGACTGGTCCCGTAACAACCTGCATGGCAGCGTGCAAGGCTCTGATTTCAGGTTTGTAGAAGACCCCCAGTTCGGTCATGTCATTTCTTTACCCGAAGATGGTGAAGCATTTATTTCAATCCCGGGCGAATCAGTGACAGGAGAAGAATCACTGAGTATCACCGGATGGATTTACCTGCGTTCTGCGAAAAGCGGGCAGCTGTTTTTCGATTGTGGAAAAAACAGCCAGTCGCATTTCTTTGCTGCTCCAGCAGGTACTCAGGATAAAAAGGGGTATCAGGCTCAAATCCTGACTGAATCTGATGCCTATGTTGCCAGTTCACCAGCGGCGGCAGTTGATAAATGGAACCATTTGGCCGTTGTGATCGATGTTCCCTCCCAAACATTGAGCACATACCTGAATGGTGACCTTGTGGGCAAGACAGAGAACGTAGAGCTGGAACTGGAAGACCTCTTCGGGAACCATTCAGGAGAAAATGAACTCTATATAGGAAAGTCACTGGCTGTTGGTAATACGTATTTAGATGCCAAATTGCACGATTTCCGAATCTATAGAATTCCTCTAAGTGAAAGACAAATTGCCAGGATTCACGATAATGCTTTGAAAAAGGAAGAAGAGGTAGTCAGCACAAGAGATGAATCAGACCGGGATCTTCCAGCGTTTTCCGAAACATCTCCTCAGTTGTATAATGCATATCTCACCAGCGTTCCGGATATTCAAGTGGAGACCACAGTGGGGAATCTTCCCAGATTACCACGTTATGTACAGGGCGTTTACAGCAACAATATTGAAGGGCCGGATGTAAGGGTGCTCTGGCCGGCACCTGAAGATAATAGTCAGGTGCTTACCCCAGGCACATATACAGTAACAGGAAAGGTTGCCGGAACAGACATACAACCCAATGCGATTGTCACAGTTAAACAAGCTAAAGAGCCTGCTGCACCGGATCGCAGTCTGGAAGCTTTTAATTTGGATCAGGTTTTATTAAACACGGATATTCATAGTCGCAAAACAAAATTCATAGAGAACCGTGATAAATTTATAACAGGCCTTGTCAATACAAATCCTGACAATTTTCTTTATATGTTTCGCAATGCCTTTGGACAGGAACAGCCTGAAGGAGCTGAACCACTGGGGGTATGGGACAGTCAGGAAACGAAACTGCGCGGTCATGCTACAGGCCATTATCTTAGTGCTATAGCCCAGTCGTATGCGAGTACCGTTTATGATGCCTCGCTCCAGGCCAATTTTGCTGATAAGATGGAATATATGGTCAATACCCTGTATGAATTATCACAGATGTCCGGTCAACCCCAAACAGTCGGAAGCGAACATGTGTCAGACCCGACAGCTGTGCCACCTGGTCCGGATGCATCAGGCTATAATTCCGATTTGAGCAAAGAAGGTATCCGAACGGATTACTGGAACTGGGGCAAAGGCTTTATCAGTGCCTACCCGCCAGACCAGTTTATCATGCTGGAAAAGGGTGCCAGCTATGGAGGCGATGATACTCAAATCTGGGCACCCTACTATACCTTGCATAAAATTCTGGCCGGGCTGATGGATATTTATCAGGTCAGTGGCAATGAAAAGGCGCTGGAAATAGTAGAAGGGATGGGTGACTGGGTATATGCCCGTCTGAGCCAGCTGCCAACCGACACACTCCTAAGCATGTGGAACAGATATATTGCAGGAGAGTATGGGGGAATGAACGAAGCTATGGCAAGGCTGTATCGGCTGACCAACGAACCTCATTATCTGGAAGGTGCACAGTTATTTGATAACATTAAGGTGTTTTTTGGTGATGCGGATCATTCCCACGGACTGGCCAGGAATGTAGATCTGTTTCGTTCTTTACATGCCAACCAACATGTTCCCCAGATTAAGGGGGCACTGGAAACCTATCGCGTTTCTAAGGATCCGGAATATTATCATATAGCGGATAATTTCTGGAATAGGGCCACTCATGATTATATGTACAGCATCGGAGGAGTGGCCGGAGCACGTAACCCCAATAACGCGGAATGCTTCACAGCTGAACCGTCCACCCTTTATGAAAACGGCTTCGCCGCTGGTGGCCAGAATGAAACCTGTGCAACCTACAATCTGCTCAAATTAACCAGAAGCCTTTTTCTCTTTAATCAGCGTGCAGAGTTAATGGATTATTACGAGCGTGGACTTTACAATCACATTCTTGCTTCTGTTGCCGAGCACTCCCCTGCCAATACTTATCACGTGCCTTTGAGACCAGGTTCTATCAAACGGTTTGGTAACCCGGATATGACAGGTTTTACCTGTTGTAACGGTACGGCTCTGGAGAGCAGTACAAAACTTCAAAACACTATTTATTTCAAAAGTCCAGACAACCAGGCTTTGTATGTGAACCTGTATGTGCCTTCCACATTAAAATGGACGGAAAAGAATATAACTGTTACGCAAACAACAGCTTATCCAAAAGAAGACCACACCCGGCTAACCATTCAGGGCCATGGCAGGTTTGATCTGAATGTACGTGTGCCGCATTGGGCAACCAAAGGATTTTTTGTGAAGATCAATGGCCAGGAAGAAAAGGTTCAGGCTGAGCCAGGAAGTTATCTTACTTTAAGCCGTCAATGGAAAGACGGGGATACGGTTGAGTTGCGCATGCCGTTTCAATTTCATTTAGATCCGGTGATGGATCAGCAAAATATCGCCAGTTTGTTTTACGGCCCCGTTTTACTGGCAGCTCAGGAGTCAGAGCCACGGACCCAATGGCGTAAGATGACATTCGATGCAGAAGATATCAGTAAATCGATATCAGGTGATCCTGAACAATTGAGGTTTACCATCGATGGGGTAGTTTTTAAACCTTTTTATGAAACATATGGCCGTCATTCGGTTTATCTGGATGTTACATTAAAATAGTACTGAGGTTAGTTAAATAGAAACCATAAAATCAGGTAAAGTTTTCTCGGATTATTAGAGGTAAACGCCGTATCGCTGCAGATACAGCTTCAAGGTTAAGTGCTTTCTTTGGTAATACTCCAGAATTCTGGCATGACCTTTAGGATGACCATGGCCTTGAGGGAGGGTCAGGCCTTTCCATGCATTGATGACCGAATTCTTACACCGGCTAAAGTCAGAAGGCTTCATAGAGAAAGACCTTGAGCAACTAACCACCCCAATTCCTCAAAACCCATTTTAAGTTCATGACTGAAATATCTAAAATTATGAAGAAAATACTATTCATCTCTGCCTTTTTTGTTTTTTTGACCAGCTGCATTCAACATACAGAAAAAGAAAAAATTATAACGGTAAATGGTGAAATACCCGTGGAAGAAATGGGTACTGCCTTAATTCATGAACATGTGATGGTAGACTGGATTGGAGCGGACAGCACGGGATTTCACCGATGGGACCGTTCGGAAGTAGTGGAACGGGCGCTTCCTTTTCTAAAGAAGGCTAAGGAGCATGGGGTCAGTGCCTTTTTTGACTGTACACCTGCCTATCTGGGCCGGGATCCTTTGATCCTGAAAGAGCTTTCGAAAAGAACAGGTATGCACATTGTGACCAATACCGGGTATTATGGTGCAGTGGATAATCGATTTATCCCCAAACATGCCTATGAAGATGAGGCGGAAGAAATTGCCCGGGTGTGGATCGATGAATTTGAAAATGGCATTGAAGGGAGCGATGTCCACCCAGGTTTTATAAAAATTGGGGTGGCCAGGCAGGATACCTTATCGCCCATGCACCAAAAGCTGATCGAAGCAGCTGCCATTACGCATAAAGCAACCGGATTGCCTGTCGTCTCTCATACAGGACCAGACGGCCCTGCGTTTGCCCAGATGGGAGTTTTAAAAGAAGAGGGTGTTTCCCTGGAAGCCTTTATCTGGACCCATGCCCAGCAAGGTACACTGGAGGGATATATTCAGGCTGCCAATCAAGGCGCCTGGATCTCCCTGGATAATGTGAAGTCTAAACCTTCCAACGATCCCCAACAATCAGGTAACATCGATTGGTATGTGGATACTTTAACAAAATTAAAACGGGAAGGCATCTTAAATAAAATTCTCATATCTCACGATTCCGGCTGGTATTCGGCAGGAGAGAAGCAAGGTGGCAATTACCGCGGATATACCGATATTTTTGAGTATCTGATCCCAGCCCTGAAGGACAATGGGTTTACCCAGGAAGATATCGATCTACTTCTTGTTAAAAACCCCCGGCGCGCTTACGCGGTCAAGGTAAGAACCAATTGAATATCTTCGGCGGAAAGCAGCATATATTTGTTCATGCTTTACAATCCGGAATACACCCATGAGCGTATATGACCATGCCGAAGATCGACAGGTTTTATGAGCGGTGAAATGAACTCATAATAAAGCATGCTGAAGCAAAAAAAATGGATATCAGCGCTTTAAATGATTCGATTTACAAAACACCTGTTGTTTTTTCCGGTCTTCTTGAATTTGAGTGACAATGAAGCATTGGTTGATTTACACCTTTTCTTTGGGGTTTGCTGCTTATTGGGCTTCAAATCTTCTTTTGTGGTTTCCATGGAGTTATAGTGTAACTTTGGGAATCACCCTGATGGTGACTTTGGCACCTGTTATTTGGGCCTATTCAACTTTTTTGGCATTGAAGACCTACCCGGGAAAGAACCTGATCAAAGCAGCCCTGCTCGTTTCCTTGATTTTTATCTTTCTGGCTGTTGTAATGGATTATATATTCTTTGGAGTGATCCGCAACGCTATGGAACAGCTCTATCATCCGACCACCTTCTACGGATATGGATTTTTACTCTTACTGCCGGTGGTCCTGGCGCTTATCTTTCGAAACAGGATGGTGAGGATCGGAAAACAAATTAATAACGCTGCTATTTTGAAAGCGGTATTGAGTGGAGTGTTTTGTTTAGTGATTCTTGCCGCTATCATCCTACTCGGGATAACGATATAACCGGAAAGCAATCCAGGAAAATTGGAGTATAAAAATGCAGGGTTTCGTATGGCCATATATTTCCTTATCTTTACCTGAATTAAGATGCATTGTTTTCTTAAGGAATGATGAACCAGGATATATGTCCATTTCTTACAAACGATATTTGGAGGCACCGGCTCGGCCTGCATAAATAGCTGACATGAACCTGAAAGAAGAAACTTTTTTTCTCACACTTAATTTCTTATCATGAAAAAGCTGATTATAGCCTCTTTCCTCCTTCTTGCTGCATTTCAGGTCCATTCCCAGTACATCAGACTTGGATTTCAAGCAGGAAGAAGTCAATTTTCCATGGAAAAACTAAAAAGCATCAACAAACAAATTCAGCAATCCTTCCCGGTTGAGACAAAGCAAATATCCAATTATCCCTCTAATTGGTATTATCAGCCTATTCTTCTGACGAATGTGAATATCATCGATTTTGGTATTTTTTATTCCTTTCAATCAACCGGCTCCCGTATTTCCGCAAAGGATTATTCCGGAGAATACAAATTTGAGACCGATTTGAAATCCAATACCTTCGGTATTCATGCCGCTATACCTGTGGTAAAAATGAGAAGAGTGGAGTTGAGCTTATATTCAGAAGTCGGAGTTATTTCTTCGGATTTGGAGATGAAGGAATACCTAAATCTGATGGACAGCACATATGTGGAGGACGAATATCAGTTTCATGCCAAAAACTTTATTTTTGAACCGGGTTTGAACCTGACCTATTATCCTTTTGACTTCCTTGGCATAACATTTAATGCAGGTTATTCTCTCCTGTTTGGTGATAATGCCTATTTTTCAGATGAACTGGATACTCCTTTATACTATTCCACCCCGCAGGAACAGCATGAAGTAAAACCGGAGTGGAGTGGCTTGAGATTGGGTTTGACCGTTTATGTAAGGATTTTGCAATATTGAAATCTTTGGGGCGAAGCTGGGGCCTTCTCCAGGCAGGATGCCCTGACGCCTGCGGATTTTGAGATGTTGGTGGTTGCAGAGAGAAACCCCTCATGGTGATTTTAATTCATACTGAATTCAAATAAACCCTGTAATAGGATAAACCCTTTTAAGATGAGATCTTTTCCGATTATTTCCCTTATTATTGTTATAGGATTTGGGTGTCACAGCAAATCTGAGGTGGAAAAGGAGCCCTGGATGAACGAGCCTGTGGGGCAATGGCCGGATTTCAGGTACTGGAAGTTTTATCCCAGGAATGATCCGGATCGCTCGGTGGGGGTGAAGAAGCTGATCAACCGCGACAGCCATGAACCGATCGGTCAGTTCAATACCCTGAAGAACCGGGACTGGATCATTTTTGAGATAATAGAAAATCTGGACTCCCTGTACCCTTTGAAAATTAGATATGCTCCGGTGCGAAAGGGCGAGGTAGTCTATGCCGTGGGATGGGGTGACTCACAGAAGAACAATGATCATCCTGCCCGGATGAAGTTTCAGTGCCAGCAGGAGCGGGGAAACTATTTTTATGCCCGGCTCCTGACAACCGGTGTGAAACCCGATGGCCGAAGTGGTTCGCCGGTGATCGACAAGAACGGGTACCTGGTGGGCCTTACTTCAGGAGCAGAGGGGAAGCTTACTGTGATTGGCAGTACCCTTTATCTGAAGAAATTATTGGACCGCTATGGAGTGGATTACAGCATGCCCGGAGGGTAAGATGAAGGGAGAATCTGATTGATAAAACTTTGCTGATATCTAAAACAACCATACTATGAGAAGATTTACCTGGATTTTTTTGACCGGAATGTTTTCCCTTTTTGTTTTAACTGCTTGTGCGCAGGATGACAAGGGAAAGGAATTGTACATGCAGCATTGTGCTCAGTGCCATGGCGCCGGGTTAGCCGGTGGAAATGCACAGAGCCTGATTGATGGATTCTGGCAATATGGTGCTGAAGACCATTATAAGCATCGCAACATCAAATACGGCATACCACACGTAGGGATGCCGGCTTATGAGGAAACCCTCAGCGATCGGGAAATTAGCCTGATCGTGGATTTCATGAATGATTTTGAAGCCGAAAAGGTGAAGGATATGCCCGAGGTACCGGTTGATCTGCTGACCCTGGATTATCAGATGGAGATGGAGGTGGTGGCTGAAGGACTGGATGTTCCCTGGGCCATTGATTTCATCGGAGCGGACAAGTTTCTTGTTACCGAGCGGCCAGGGCAGCTTCGAATCATCAAAGACGGCAAGCTGTTGGAAGAACCGGTGCAAAATATCCCGGAGGTGGTGCCGCAAGGCCAGGGAGGCTTGATGGATGTGGCCCTGGATCCGCACTATGACCAAAATGGCTGGATCTATTTGGCATACAGCCATGGGATAAAAGGGGGAGGCGAGCGCAATCCTGCGATGACCCGCATTGTCCGGGGTAAGATCCAGGACCATGCCTGGGTCGATCAGCAGGTGATCTATGAGGCTCCTCATGAGACCTATCGCACCACCCGCCATCATTACGGCTGTCGAATCGTCTTTGATCAGCAGGGCCATCTGTATTTCAGCATTGGAGACCGTGGAGCTAAGCAACAGGCACAAATGCTGGACCGGCCCAATGGTAAGATCCATCGCATCAACCGCGATGGAAGCATACCCGACGACAACCCCTTTGTTGACCGGGAAGATGCCCTGCCTACCATTTTTGCCTATGGGGAGAGAAATGCCCAGGGACTTGCTGTACATCCCGAAACCGATGATCTATGGGAAGTGGAACATGGCCCCATGGGAGGCGATGAGGTCAATGTGATCCAGGCAGGCAAAAATTATGGCTGGCCGGTGATCACCTATGGCAGGAATTACAACGGCACCATCATCACCGAGGAGACTCATAAGGAAGGGATGGAACAACCCATCCTGTACTGGAAACCCTCGATCGCCGTGAGTGGAATGGATTTCTACACCGGCCGGGAATTTCCGAAGTGGAACAACCATTTACTGATCTCGGCCCTCAAGTTTGAGGAGGTTCAACTGCACCGGGTATACGATCACCGCATCATGCACACGGAAACCATATTGAAGAATGCCGGTCGCGTGAGGGAAGCCGTAGCAGGACCCGATGGAGCCATCTATGTGGTGGCCAACCAGCCCGGACGAATCCTGAAGCTTACCAATGCGGATTAAGTGAGATTTTTTTCCATCCCTTAATTGATGGGATAGAAATTCAAAATTGTGTTTCATCAGGTGTATTGTAAAACTGTTTATTATGCGTTTAATCGGGATTGTACTGTTTTCGGCAATTGTTGGGGCTTTCATTTCGTGTGTTTCCAATGATAAGAAAAAAGGTTCCACCTCAGGCCAGGATTGGCAAAGCCTTTTCAATGGCAAGAACCTGGATGGCTGGACTGCCAAGATCAACCACCATGAGCTGGGTGAAAACTACGCCAACACTTTCCGGGTGAAGGACGGGAAAATAGGGGTGAATTACGATGATTACGGGGCGTTCAATGAGCAATTCGGACATTTATTCTACCGGGAACCCTTTTCTTCCTATCACCTGAAGTTTGAATACCGTTTCACCGACCAGTGGCAGGAAGATGCACCTTCCTATGCCTACCGCAACAGCGGGGTGATGTTTCATGCCCAGGATCCGCAGACCATCCGGAAGGATCAGGACTGGCCTATAGCTGTTGAATACCAGATACTGGCCGAAGAAGAAAAAGGAAAGCCCCGGCCCACCGGCAATGTTTGTACTCCCGGAACGGATATTCATTACCAGGGGGAGAAATATACGGATCACTGTCTGAATTCTTCATCCGAAACTTATCCCTGGGACCGCTGGATCAGCGGTGAACTGATCGTTTACCGCGATTCTCTCATTAAACATGTGATCCATGGTGACACGGTGCTTCAATATACCCGGCCGCAGATCGGAGGAGGAGTAGTGACCGGCTTTGACCCGGCTGTTATGGACGAGGGTAAATCTCTTACCCGGGGATACATTGCCCTTCAATCGGAGGGTCATGGGATCGAATTCCGGAATATTAAAATCCGGAAGCTGGATTAATTTTCCTGTCAGGAATGAGCAGAATGTGCGACTAGCCATGAAAACCAGAAATATCAAATTATGAAGATCGACAAGGTTACATTCCGCAATTCTGAAGGCGACCAATTGACCGCCCGTGTGGAATTGCCGGATGATGAACAACAGCGCGCCTATGCACTTTTTGCTCACTGTTTTACCTGCAATAAAAACCTTTCTGCGGTTCGCAACATAAGCCGGTCCCTCACCTCCTCAGGTTTTGGGGTGATGCGGTTTGACTTTACCGGTTTGGGAGAGAGTGAAGGAGATTTTGCCGACACCAATTTCTCGAGCAACATACAGGACATCCAGGAAGCCGTACGTTTCCTGGAGAAGGAATATCAGGCACCTTCGCTTCTGATCGGGCATTCCCTGGGAGGAGCCGCAGTCTTATATGCCGCCTCGGATATTCCTTCTGTCCGGGCGGTAGCTACCATAGGAGCTCCTGCCGATCCCAACCATGTCACCCAACTCATCTCTTCCGGCCTGGGGGAGATACATGAAAAGGGTTACGCGGAGGTATCCATAGGGGGCAGGCCCTTTACCATCAAAAAGCAGTTCCTGGATGACCTGCAAGCCGTGAACATGCCTACTGTACTTACAAAGATGGGTAAGGCACTGCTCATAGCCCATTCACCCCAGGACCAGATTGTGGGAATCAGCAATGCCGCCGATATCTTTAAGGCAGCCCGGCATCCCAAGAGTTTCATATCGCTTGATGGTGCCGATCATTTGTTGTCGGATTCCCGCGACTCGGCCTACATTGGTAAAGTCATCGCCCATTGGGCAGAGCGGTATATATCGTTGGGATGACAAAGACCTTGTGATCCGCTGAGGCGAAAGGTAAGTCGTGTGAACCCATATACAGGATTTTCGTATTTCTATCATGTCGGTCTGGGGAAAATATAATTGTCATATCTTTGTTGAAAATAAACCCAAAACGCAAGTTTATGACTCAGGTAAGAAAATCTACAATCCCGGTTCTGTTGGCAACTTTCTGGATCAGCATGCCGGAACCCGCTCGCAATGAAATGCGGGTTATGTCCTTTTGGACCGATTATTACAAAAAACCAGGCCTGGTCTTTCCTTTTGCTCCCAATAAATAAGAAGCAATTATGATTAAGCGAACCGTGATCCTGATCATTGGATTTGTGCTGCTCTGGAATTCCGGGTTCATAGGGGCAGAATACGGGTTGCCCTATACAGGTCCTTTTACTCTGCTGTTTTGGCGGTATTTGGCACTAACCATTTTTATGTTCCTGTACCTGGTGATAAGAGGCCGTTTTCGTTGGGTGGGCTGGCCTGCAGCTTCTGTTAACATGTTGGTAGGTGTTCTTGCCCACGGCGGTTGGCTTACTTGCGTTTTACTGGCCCTGGATTATGATGTCCCGGCAGGAATTGTTGCCCTGGTGGTAGCCTTGCAGCCCATGGCAACAGGTGCTTTCTCCGGGATGGCCGTAGGTGAAAAAACACCTCTTTACAGGTGGCTGGGCCTGATCATTGGATTTGGAGGTGTTGCCATTGCTGTCCTTTACAGGATCGATTTCACTTATCCCGGTTCTGTTTTTGGGTATCTCATCCCTTTAGGCTCGGTGGTCGCCATCACCATTGCCAGCCTGTTGCAAAGAAGCATGGAGACAGGTAAAGGAAACCACAAGCTGCCCGTGGACCTGAACCTTTTTTACCAGGCTATGGCTACTACCATAGCTCTGTTCTTGCCCGCCATTTTTATTGAGAACCTGGCTGCTCAATGGACGGGTCCTTTTATCTATACGATGATATGGCTTATATTTGCGGTATCCCTGGGTGCTTATGCATTGATGTGGCTGCTGATAGAGCGTATGGATGCCACCCGGGTGGCCAGCTTGTTTTATCTGGGGCCTCCCGTTACCATGCTGATGGCCTGGATTGCTTTTGGCGACAAGCTCCTGATGACCGATGTGGTTGGATTGTTGGTTGTTTTGCTTGGAGTGGTGATGACCCGCCACAAGTTGGACCATGTCATCAAACAAATAGCTTTTGGGGTTCTTAAGCAAAGATGGGACCGGTAGGGGCAAAACCCGGGAAGTGCCCGAGAGATGATCCATTTCATTTTTTGCCTCCAGCCGGAGTGATGCAGGGACAAACCGGCAAAAGATAACGGGATGAAATCTCCGGGGATTTGGTTGGATCTGTTTTCTTAACTTTTGGGGAGCATTTGTGTTTTTATAATGTAAGAGCTAAAAAGAATGTTTATGAATGGCTTGAAAGATATATCCCAACGGGAGGATATCTTCCCGGAATACCGCGATACTCCAATTGGTTTGCTTCTGGAATATCACAACCTGGATCGGGTCCTGGAGGAGCACGATGCTCCAAAATTACTGACCGGAACGTGTATGGATCACCGGGTCCTTTTGCACCTGCCTGAGCATTTCTCCTATATCATTCGCACGGGAGGTGCCAATCTGCGTTACAATGAATTTCAGGTATCCTTTGCCATCACCGTTGGTGGGATCAGGTATATTGCCCTGATAGGACACAGCCATTGTGGCATGGTGGGTTTGGATTCCAAGAAGGAATCCTTTGTCAAGGGGCTGGTTGATACCACCGGATGGAAGAGGGAACATGCGGAGGATCATTTCCGGCATTTTGCCCCGATGTTTGAGATCGGGCATGAGGTGGATTTCACCCTCAGTGAAGCCAATCGACTCAGACAACGCTATCCCGGCATTCAGGTTGCCCCTATGATCTACCTGGTCGAAGACAACCGGCTTTACTTGCTGGAAGATGACGGGCGAAAGGAAAGCAAATAAGGGGTTGGGGTATTTGATATTTTTTGCCGGATGTTGTATCTTGTTATTAAGTATCATTTTAAAATATCATGACCGGACAGAACCGATCATCCGGTATTCAGGGGTAATGAAGGGACATCATTATGAAAGCAACTATCATATTCGATTCCCAGTATGGCCACACGCAAAAGATTGCGGAAGCCATTGGGGAAGGCCTGGGGGAAGGGCTTGATATAACGGTTATCAGGGTTCAGGATGCAAAAGCCGGCGATGTTCTCCGGGATACCGACCTGCTGATGATCGGGTCTCCCACCCAGGGAGGATGGTTCACCGAATCCGTTAAATCTTTTCTTGCCACTTTACCCGAAAAATCGCTCAAGGACAAGTGTGCCGTTTCTTTTGATACCAGTACCCTGGCAGACAACCATGGATTTGTCGTGGGTGCACTCACCCGGTTATTCGGCAATGCAGCCCCACGAATAGAAAAAGAGCTAAAGAAGAAGGGCGCCCATTGCTTCGATTCGGAAATTTTTTATGTGGTAGGTAAAAAGGGCCCGTTGATCCATGGTGAAATAGAACGGGCCAGGGCCTGGGGGGCGAAAATATTGAAGAAAGCCTCCAAATTATAAACCTGCCAACCCGTCCGGTCCCATCAACTAAAAAGTGGCTGGGTATATCATGGCCCATTGCAGGGATAGGATGGTCAGCGATACTCCATTATCCGAATAGAGGCCGGTTTTCAGGGTCGTCCATCGGGAATTCACCGATCCGGCTTTTGTTGGCATGGCCCAATGAGATGTCTCCGCCTCAGCGGGGCAAGCCACATATGACCAAACAGAACAATAAAATGATCCTATGAAACCCCCATCCAGTAACCTACACAACAAGGACATGTTTAAGCATGGGGGTTCCATATGACCGTAATCAATATAAAGATAATCCTATGAAAACAGATCTTAAACAAATCAAAGCCGGTATTGGTCTGGGGACCCTGAAATTTGGGATGGACCGGGGACAGGTCAGGGAAATGCTGGGCGCACCAGATGAAGTGGAACACTATTCTTTTTCAGAGGAGGAAAACGACATGACAGAGGCATGGCATTACGATGGCATGGAACTTTCCCTGGGCTTTGACGAAGCTGCCGACTGGCGGCTCACCACCATTTCTGTTACTTCCAAATACTATGAACTGGAAGACAAAAAACTGATCGGCATGAATAAGAATGAAATTCTCCCCCTGTTGAAGGATTTAAAAATGGAGGATTATGAGATTGATGACCTCTCCTCAGACCGACAGCCGGGACAGGAGTTGATCGTATCGGATTCCAGGGGCATTCATTTGTGGTTTGATCATGAGATCTTACATGAGATTGAATGGGGGCCGATGTGGCAGGATGAGTTCAGCATCGACTGGCCTCAATAAATCTTCATTCCAATCCTTCGGTTTCGATCCGATAGGGCTCGTGATTAAGAAAATGGGCTGCCGTTGGGGTAAGGTGGCCCATTTTAAGTGTTCGTTTTTGGACATTTTAAGAGCGCTGTTTTTTACACTGTTTTTTTATTCGCGGAAAATTTCTTATTTTGACGCTGGTGCCGGTAAGAAGGACGTCATACCCACCCCTGTTACCCTGGTATACGTTTTGCCCCGTGCCCGGATAGAGGAAGCATTCCCGAATTGTTGTGTTGTTGATCATATTCTGTGGTTTCAAAAATTATTGTTTTTACGATGAGAAAAAGAGCAAAAAAGATGAGATATGGCCGAATTTAACGGAGCCATGATGCAGTATTTTCATTGGTATACTCCCGCGGATGGTACCCTGTGGAAACAATTGGCCAGTGATGCTCAGGAACTGGCTGATGCAGGCATTACAGCCTTATGGCTTCCCCCTGCCTATAAAGGAGCAGGGGGTCAGCACGATGTGGGCTATGGGGTTTACGACTTGTTCGATCTGGGGGAATTTGATCAGAAGGGGAGTGTTCGGACGAAGTACGGAACCCGCCAGGAATATCTAGAGGCCATTGAGGCGGCCCGTCAGGCCAACATTCAGGTTTATGCGGATGTAGTGTTCAACCATAAGATGGGGGCAGACCATCCTGAGGAGTTTCGAGCTACTCCCTACAATCCGCAAAACCGCCATGAACCCATCGGGGAAATGCAGACCATAAAAGGGTGGACCCATTTTTCTTTTCCCGGCCGCAATAAGAAATATTCTGAGCTTGAATGGCACTGGTGGCATTTTACCGCAGCCGATTACAATGCGTTGGACGATCAAAGGGATGCCATATACCTTTTTGAAGGCAAGAGCTTCGAGGAGCAGGTAGATCAGAAGATGGGCAACTATGATTATTTGATGGGCTGCGACTTGGATATACAAAATCCCGATGTGCGCGAGGAACTTTTTCATTGGGGGAGATGGTACCTGGAGACCACCGGGGTGGATGGATTTCGTTTTGATGCGGTGAAGCACGTTCAGTCTGATTTCTTTCTTGATTGGCTGAATCATCTTCGCGGTCATAGCAACCGCAAGCTATTTGCCGTGGGTGAATACTGGACCTATCATGTGGAAGCCCTCAAGCATTTTCTTGAAACAACAAACCAACAGATCATGCTGTTTGATGCGACCTTGCATTATAACTTCTCCGATGCCGGCAGGCAGGGCAAGGATTATGATCTTCGGAAGATTTTGGAGGGTACGCTCGTTCAGCAACGCCCTGACCTGGCAGTAACAATTGTCAGCAATCACGATACGCAGCCCTTGCAAGCACTGGAATCTGTCGTGGAGGCCTGGTTTAAGCCGCTGGCTTACAGCATTATCCTGTTAAGAAGGGATGGGTATCCCTGTATCTTTTCAGCCGATTATTATGGGGTAGCGTATAAGGGCACAGGAAAGGACGGAAAAGAATATGACATCTCCCTGGCAAGTCATCAATGGATGATTGACCGGTTCTTGCATGCGAGGCGGGAGTTTGCCTACGGCGATCAACACGACCATTTCAACCATCCCAATTGCATCGGATGGACCAGGACCGGGGATGGGGATCATCCCGGAGGCCTTGCCGTGGTGATGAGCAATGGAGAGGCCGGCAGCAAAAAGATGCAGACTGCTTCACCTGATACTACTTATAGGGATGTCACCAATCATATTGAAGAAGAAGTTGTTACCGATAAAGATGGTAAGGGTGATTTCCGGTGTCAAGCCGGGTCTGTTTCGGTTTGGGTTCCTGGTAAGGAATGAAAAATACACAGGGGTCATTTTGCAAAATATCCTGTTTGTTCTTTTAATAGGGTTATTGGCAACGGATTGTCGGTAATATACCTGATGTCTCAGATTGTGTTGCTGAATCGTATATATGGGGCGGCATATCCTGATGCAAACGCTTGCCCTGATGCGATGATTTTGCTATCTTTATATTAAAATTCCATGTAATGAAAAAGATTACCAAAAGGGATGTCAAGTTTTTTTTCCTGGGCATCCTAACCCTATTGCTTCTGGAACTTGTCTTAAACTGGGAAGAAAATGTCAAGGCTTTTGAGGCCGGGTTTATGAGTGGATACGAGGAGACCTATCAGCCAGATTGAAAGATCCTGATTCTATCCGGAAACACCCATTGTCAAGACCTTCATCTGCCAGGTTATCATATTTTTCTTATTTTAGCAGGATAAGCTTTTAATTTTTTAAACCAAGCCAATGTTGATTATGAGGCTGTTGATTGTATTGACGATGTTTACCCTGGCCTGGCTGCCGGTTGGCTTAAACGACTACTTCAGGCTTCGCCGCCAGATAAGCACAACAGTCGGATGGGGGTAAAGGATTTGGAAACGACTGCCGGACGCAGGCGCTAAGTCTCCCCCAGATATTTTGTTATATTTTGTGCAGCCTGTATGCCTGAATTTATTGCTGTTACAACCAGGTTGGCACCCTGATGTGCATCCCCCGCCACAAACACTTTGCCAATGGATGTTTGTAGGTTCTCGTTTCCCTTTACATTGCCCCGATCGTCATAGTCCACCTTCAGGTTGTTGAGCAGGCCCTTTTGTACGGGATGGACAAAACCCATGGCCAGCAGCACCAGGTCGGCCTGAATGGTTCGTTGGGTAGAAGACTTCTCTTTCATATTTGTCCGACCCTTCTCATCCTTTTGCCAGGAGGTGTCCACGATTTCGAGCTGGCTGACTTTATTGTTCTTTCCGATGAATCGTTTGCTTGCTACAGACCACATTCTTTTGCAGCCCTCTTCGTGGGAGGAGGTGTTTTTGAGGGTTTTCCGGGGCCAGGGCCAGTTGGGGTTGGATTCATTATTTTCTGTGGGTTTGGGGAGTATTTCCAGCTGGGTGACGCTTAGAGCACCCTGACGGTTGGCTGTTCCCACGCAGTCAGATCCGGTGTCGCCTCCTCCGATCACCACCACGTGTTTGTTTCGGGCATTGATCATAGGATTGCTGTCCTGAACCGCCCCTGCCTGCACCACTTTATTTTGATGGGTAAGGTAATCCATGGCAAAATAGATCCCATTCATCCGCCGCCCCGGGATATTCAGGTCTCTGGGGTGACGTGCGCCTGTTGCCAGGCAGACGGCGTCGAAGGATTGAATCAGGTCGCTTGCGGCGATGTCCTTACCTACTTCCATCCTGGTGCGGAAGGAGATGCCTTCTTCCCTGAAGATATCCAGGCGTCGGTCGAGGATGTGTTTGCTTAATTTGAAATCGGGTATGCCATAACGCAATAGTCCACCAATGGCATCGTCTTTTTCAAAGACTTCCACCAGGCAGCCTTGTTGATTCAGGCGGGCGGCTGCCGATAGTCCGGCCGGACCGGAGCCGATGACGGCCACTTTTTTGCCGTTGCGTGTCAGGGGAGGCTGGGGGTTGATATGTCCGTCGGCAAAGGCATGCTCCACCACCGAGGCTTCATTTTCGCGGATGGTCACTGGCTGGTCGTTGATGGACAGGGTACAGCTTATCTCGCATGGTGCGGGGCATACCCGGCCGGTGATCTCGGGGAGATCGTTGGTGGTATGCAGTATGTCGCTGGCTTCTTTCCAGTCGCCCCTGTACACGGCATCCTGCCAGTCGGGTATATTGCTGTGCACCGGGCAGGCCCAATGGCAAAAGGGAACGCCGCAGTCCATGCATCTGGCTGCCTGTAGGGCACGATCGGCCGTGTTCAGGGTTTGCTCTACTTCCCCGTAGTCGTGGATGCGTTCGTGCAGTGGCCTGTTGCCAGCTTCTTTTCTGGCGGTCTTGATGAATCCTTTTGGGTCTCCCATGATGGTTTTATTTGTTTTGTGAATCAGACTTTCGGGTTCCCTCCCCGGGTATAATCACCGGGGAACGGGCTTGTGCATAAGCGCTACGCCCTATTCATGATCGGGCATGTATTTGCTGATCTTCTGATTGAGCTCGGAGATCTTTTTTTCCTCCAGGTGGCGTTGATATTCGAAGGGGATCACCTTGATGAAATCCCTGAGGCTGTTTTCCCAGTCTTCCAGTATTGCTGCTGCCAGAGCGCTTCCTGTATACTGATGGTGGCTTTGGATGAGCTGTTTCAAGGTGATCAGGTCTTCAAAATCCTCAATGATCTGCAGGCTGACCATTTCCATGTTGCAGAAGTAGTCGAGGTTACCTTTGGGGTTGTATACATAGGCAATGCCGCCACTCATTCCTGCAGCCATGTTTCGTCCCACCTCACCCAGGATCACCGCCACTCCTCCGGTCATGTATTCGCAGCAATGATCGCCGGCACCTTCCACTACGGCTGTGGCACCGCTGTTTCTTACGCAGAAGCGTTCGCCACATAAACCGTTGATGTATACTTCACCGCCAGTAGCTCCGTAAAGCGAGGTGTTCCCGATGATGATGTTTTGTTCAGGTCTGAAGGCGGCATTGGCAGATGGCTGGACGATGATCTTTCCTCCGGATAGTCCTTTCCCCAGGTAATCGTTGACCTGTCCCTGGAGTTGGAAGGTGATGCCGGATTTCAGGAATGCCCCGAAGCTCTGACCCCCTGATCCATTAAAGTGGCATGTGATGGTATCATCGGGCAATCCTTTCTGTCCATGATTTTTGTCTACCTGATAGGAAAGCATAGCTCCCACGGCCCGGTCGGTGTTGGTGATCTTATGATTCATTGCCACAGGCTGGCTGTTTTCCAGGGCTTTTTGCGCCTGCCGGATCAGTGTGCGATCCAGCAGGTTCTGCGGCAGGTGTTCCTGGGGATGGGTTTTGCGGATGGGATATTGCGTGGCTTCTGCGGGCAGGTGGACGATGTCGCTGAGTAAGACCTTTTGTAACTTCCAGTGGTCGATTTCCTTACGCTGGATAAGCAGGTCACAGCGGCCGATGATCTCGTCCATGCTGGTATAGCCCATCTCTGCCAGGTATAAACGGATCTCCTCAGTCAGGAAGGTAAAATAGCGGATCACATGCTCCGGTGAGCCGGAGAATCGCTTTCTTAACTCTGCATCCTGGGTACATACACCCACCGAGCAGGTGTTCAGGTTGCATTTTCTCAGCAGGATGCAACCCAGGGTTACCAGGGCTGAGGTGGCGAAGCCAAATTCTTCGGCACCCAGCAGAGCGGCTATTATGACATCGCGTCCGGTTTTTAGCTGTCCGTCGGCGTAAAGCGAGACCTTCCCCCGGAGGTTGTTTTTTACCAGGGTTTGTTGTGTCTCGGCCAAGCCGATCTCCATGGGCAGGCCGGCATGAAGGATGGAGCTTAGGGGGCTGGCGCCGGTACCGCCTTCCGCTCCGCTGATGGCAATGGAGTCGGCTCCCCCCTTGGCCACCCCTGCTGCTACTGTTCCCACGCCAAACTCCGAGACCAGCTTCACATTGATGCGGGCATTCGGGTTGACATTCTTCAGGTCGAAGATGAGCTGCGCCAGGTCTTCAATGGAGTAAATATCATGATGGGGAGGTGGAGATATCAGGGTGATGCCCGGGGTGGAGTTGCGGGTTTTAGCAATGATGCTGTTCACCTTTGTTCCCGGCAGCTGACCACCTTCTCCAGGTTTGGAGCCCTGGGAGATCTTTATCTGTATCTCATCGGCATGGA
>JAGXLC010000014.1 GCA_018334875.1 Bacteroidales bacterium
GAACAGAGAAGTTAAGCCCACCAGCGCCGATGGTACTACGACAAGTGGGAGAGTAGGTCATCGCCGTCTTTTTAAAAAATCCCGTCCCGCCTCTGAGGCAGGACGGGATTTTTTTTATTTTTATACCCTATGAGAAAACTTGTTTTAATCTGGTGTTTCCTTATTTATGCGGCTTGTCCTCTTTTGTCCCAGGAACAGAATGATACGATTCAAACTCCGCAAATCTATTCCTGGTATGTGGACTCCATCGGTCAAACTGTACGCCATCCTATAGATACGAACCTATACGACAGCCACCGGTTCAATCAGGGACTGGGGAATATCAATCTTGGACATCTGGGTTCCCCGGTCCAACACCACCGCTTTTTCCAAAGAAAGCATACTTCTTTCTTATTTTCCGAACCTTACCAGGGTTATTTTCGAAATAACAACAATGCCCACTATTTTAAAACCAAAACCCCTTTTACTTTTCTTAAGTTTGCTACCGGCGGGCAGCAAGATACGGAGGCCCGCTTGTGGGTAAAACATACCCAGAATATAAACCAGGCCCTGAATTTGGGATTGGATATCAGTTTAATCGGCTCACAAAAGTTTTATGAAAACGATAGAAGCTTGAGAGGTAGATATTTGAATTTTTTTGGCAGCTATAAAAAAAATAATTATTCTCTGTATGGAAATATAAACCTCAATAAGATTATGTATAATGAACTGGGTGGTATCCAGAATAAGGAAGATTTTGAGCTGGTTGAACAACGCTACCTCCCGGGGAATCTTGAGGGAGCCAAAACCCTTTTAAAGGACCAGTCATTTAATCTTATCCAAAAGCTTTCATTAAAAGAAACCAGCCTTTCCGATTTGAATATTTTTGAAAAGCTCGGTCAGCGGGAAACTTTCCAGAAAACTCCTCCGGCTGAAGAGGCAGATACACTGGAAAGTGATACGACCGGACAGGGCCCCGAAGCTTTATCTCCTCAGGATACCCTACAAACCGGAAAAGAGGAGGAGGTCGGTGAAAAAAAGAAAGATACAACCCGTTTTTATGCTTATCACAGACTAACTTTTTCCAACAATGTAAAAAGTTACACCGATGAAAGTCCGCTCTCGCCTTATTATAATGAATTTCCAGTTTATATGGATTCTACGGCAACCCGGGACAGTGCAAGGCAAAGAAGTCTTCGGAACCGGTTTAAACTTGTTTATGCCAATAATTTTCTGACAGTGCACGCCGGAATGAATCACAGCTTTATCAATTATTCCTATGTTTATCCTTATCAAACACCTGATATGGCGGTAGATTATGACAGGTTATTAACCCGTAACTACAACAACCTGTCTGTTTCCGCCGGCTGGGAATTTCGGTCCGATAGCATATTTAGCCTCCGGGCAACAGGCGAGTATTATCTGCTGGGTTTTAGGGCAGGGGATTTTAACCTGCAAGGTGGACTTAATTTGGCTATTGATAACAATACCCTCGCTGTTGAAGCGGATTATAGATACCAAGAACCTGATTATTTTTATCAATACTACAATTCCAATTACTTCAGATGGGATCAAAAACTTTCGAAAACCAGCAGGTTGGATATTAAAGGACATTTTGACATAGAAAGTATAAACACCCGGCTTTCATTAAAATCGTTAATAATGAACAACTATACCTATCTGGACACCAGTTCATTGCCAGCCCAATATTCCCAAAACCTGGAATTGATTACTGCATCGGTTAGGAAAGACTTTCAGTTCTGGAAGTTTCATTCAATGAACAAATTGGTTTTTCAATATACAGATCAATACGATGTATTGGGAATTCCCAGGTTTTATCTGCATCACAGATTTGCATTCAGGCATAAATTCCACTTTGCTATCACAGGCGGGAATTTATATACCCAACTGGGATGGTCGTTGTATTATTACCCTTCCTATTATACGGATGATTACATGCCTGCCCTGGGTCTTTATCACAGGCAGAGAGATGAAAAAATAGGAGATACACCTTTATTCAATCTTTTTGCCAATTTCAGGGTAAAGCGTGTGAATATTTTTGGTAAGTTGTATCATCTGAGCAGCTTCATTCAGGAAAGAAATTATTATACTGCCCCATTGTATCCTATGTCGCCAATGATGGTAAAATTCGGAGTCTCATGGTCTTTTTATGATTAATTTTTTGATAAGATGTAATTGAATAAATATATATTCTTTTAAGTTTGCATCGTTGTTATCAAAAATTTAACTAATTTGATAAAGACTCATAATTTTCTTAAAAAAGCTGTTCCCTTTTCTCTATTGCTTTTCTTTTTATTTTCTTCTTGCCAAACGGATTCTGTAAAAGAAGAGCCTGAGAGCCGGTTAGATAAAATCCGGCAAGAAGGTAAGTTGGTTGCGATAACGGATTACAATTCTACCAACTATTTTATTTATAGAGGCAGGACAATGGGCTTTCAGTATGAATTACTGAAAAAATTTGCCAACCATCTGGATGTGGAATTGGAAATACAGGTGAATAAGGAACTTGAGAAAAGTTTTCAGCTCATGGAGGATGGAAAATGCGATGTTTTGGCCTTCAGTTTAACCATAACCGAAGCCAGGAAAAAGCGCATGGATTTTACTGTTCCGTATGCTCAGACCCGGCAGGTGCTGGTACAACGAAAGCCGGAAAACTGGCGTGAAATGTCAAAACGGGAGATTGAACGCAATCTTGTTAGAAACCAGTTGGAATTGGACAATAAAGTCATTTATGTCAGGGCGAATTCTTCCTATGTAACCCGTCTTAAAAATCTTTCGGAGGAAATCGGCGGGGGAATAAGAATCATTGAAAAGGAAAACTACTCCGAGGAACAACTTATTGCACTTGTTGCTCAGGGTGAGATAGATTATACGGTGTGTGATGAGAATGTTGCCAAAGTGAATGCAACCTATTATCCGAGGCTGGATGTGGAAACAGCCATTAGTTTTCCTCAGAATCTGGCATGGGGAGTTCCCAGGAAGGCCGATTCTCTTTTGGCTGAAGTCGATAGCTGGCTTACAGAATACAAATCCACTATTGATTATGCCATGTTATACAACAAATATTTCAGAAACAGGAAATCGGCCTTTATTCGTAAAAGCGATTATTATACAATAAGCAGCGGTAAAATTTCCCCGTATGATGACCTGATTAAAGCTTACAGTGATGAAATAGACTGGGATTGGAAGCTTTTGGCTTCTTTGATTTTTCAGGAATCCCGTTTTAATCCCACAGCCAGGTCATGGGCTGGTGCGTACGGATTAATGCAATTGATGCCTTCCGTTATAGGAAGATTCGATGTAAATAACAAGTCCTTGCCGGAACAAAATATTCGGGGCGGAGTGAATTTTCTCGAGTGGCTGGAAGAACAGGTAAAAAAACAGGGCATTAAGGATGAGGAAGAGCTGATTAAATTTGTTTTGGCCTCATATAATGTGGGTTTGGGACATGTACTTGATGCACGTAGGTTGACGGAAAAGTATAACGGGAGTCCGGACAAGTGGGAAAACGTTAAAGAATATATATTGAAGAAATCAAATCCCGAGTATTATAACGATGAAGTGGTATATTACGGTTATTGCAGGGGAATAGAAACCTATAATTACGTGGACCAGATTTTGGACCGCTACGAGCATTATAAGAATATCATTGAGGAAGGAGAGGAATAAGGATTGGCCCGGTGGTTGGGTTTTTCGTCACCGGGATTGGGGAATTATCGGGTATGGTTCAGGGACCAGACTTCAATCCTGGTTTTATATTTTGATGTAATTCAATGAATTCAGACAAAATCATAGCTGTGGCTCCCCAGATTTTAAATTGTTTGTAATGAAAATAGGGGGCTTTAATGTACCGTTCGTTTTCATAAATTTCACCATTGTAAATTATACACCCCGGCCTCGTTAGTGTTTCCAGTTTAACGGAAAATATTTCTTCCACTTCTTTATTATTTCTTTCAAAAGCAGGCTCTGAAGTTAAAGCTCCAACCACAGGATGGACGATATAATTGCTTACCGGGATTAAAAGCGGAGTTAATTTGCCTATCACTTGAATTTCATTCGCGGATACGCCGATTTCTTCATCTGTCTCTCTTAATGCAGTATAGATTAAATCCCCGTCACGGGATTCATATTTTCCACCGGGGAAACTTATTTGGCCGCTGTGAACTCCGTCATATAATGATCTCCTGATTAAGATAATATAATGTTCCTCCTCCACCGGATATAAAAGAATAAGCACTCCTGCATATTTGGCCTCCCGTTTTGAAGGGGTTTCAGGCATGTTTCTTTTCAAGGGAGCCATCTTATACTGTGCAGTTTTGCCAGGTAGCTCAGCATTCAGAATCCTCTCAAGTTTTTTGTAATACTCGGGAAATGTCATACACCCTGTCACTGTATTGATTATCCGGTAGCTCTGTTAACAAAACAAAAACGTTCCAATAAATACTCATGATTTCAAAAAGGGGCAAAATCGTTATTTCGAAATTGCCCCATATTAACCTTTATTTATAATATAAACAGATGCCGATTTTGTCTGGTTTAATGTTTTAACCCGAATAATTCTTATTCCTGTCTCCGACAGCGACTAAGGGTCACTAAAATTCTTTTCAAAAATTTAAGTTTCCCGAATCAAGTTCGGGACAGGCTACCTAAGTCGGGGTTAACCTGCATTTTATTCATTTTTATAAAAATTTATGAATAATGCAGGTTAACTTTTAAATATTGAAATTGTTGTAGTACTTTTTATATAGATTGATGTGATGGGTAGCCATGGCCTCCCAACTGTAGTGATCAACAATCAGTTTGTTGGCTTCTTTTCCTAGTTTGGCCCGGTAATCCTCATCTTTCAACAATTTGATAATGGCATCGGCAAATTCTTCAGAATCTTCCGGGTTAATCAGCATTCCGTTCTTTTCATGTGTGATCACATGTTTAATTCCTCCGTATTTTGAGGCTACAACAGGTGTTCCACAAGCCATTGCTTCCTGGGATGTCATGCCAAAAGGTTCAAAAGTGGAGGGCAGGACAAAAAGTTCTGCCTGCTGATAATATTGAACCAGTTTTTCATCGGGTACGTATCCGATGATATGGGCCCTGTCCATGTCCTTCTCTTTGATAATTTCTTTCATTTTGTTAAAGACCGACTGCTCTCTGGGTTTGGGATTTGGTGAACCCCCGCCGATTACAAGATGAATGTCGTCAATTTCTTTCCTTACCTTATCAAAGGCATATAACAGCAAATCATGCCCTTTATTGCTGTCAATGCGGCTTAAACAGAATATGTATTTATCTGGCAGATCGGTTTCTTTTTTTTGCTCTTCTTCCGTGGGTATATGATAGGTTTGAATGTTTACCCCCGGAGGTATGATTTCAATATTAGACGCATCATAATCATAGAGCTCATTGAGCTTTTCTTTCTGAGTGTTTGAAGTAAGCGTCTGGGCATTAGCCGATTTGAATAACCGGAGTTCCTCGTTGATGCGTTTTTCGAAATTAAACTTCTCTTCCATTTCTTCGGGATCTCCCCCCATCTGATCTTTTTTCCAGGCTCCTAAACTATGTGCGGTGAAGAAAACCGGCTTATTGAATGCTTTTGCCATATCCAGTGCAACAATGCCTGCATCCACATAATGCCCGTGAAATAGATCATAATCCAGATCATTGTCTTTGATAAACTGGATCATGTTATCCGATAATTCAGGCAGGACATCGTAGATAAATTCTTTGGGAATAAACTCCCAGGGCCCGGCCGGTATTCTGATAACCCTGACATTGGGATGTCCGGGCACCGGATCGATTTGTTTTCTGGATTCATCAAACCACCGGGTATAGATGTCGACTTTATAGCCTTTTTTTCCCAAAGCTTTTGATAATTCCAATACGTAAACCACCTGACCTCCGGTATCGGTTTGTCCAAGCTGAGGTACAGGATCAAAATAGCCATGGGTACTGAGCATTGCAATGCGGTTGATATCTTTTTGTTGGTTCATATGTTTAAGTTTTTAGTTCATAATCCTTTGAAATGACTAAGTCGGCTTTTTTACTTTGTCTGGTAATGATTTCATGCTCAATTTTTAGTATTTTTTCCAGAAATTCATCCTGCTTTTCACGGCTCCTTTCAGCTCTGGTTTCTTTGGTATCGAAATAGTTCCGGGCAATGAACACCCTTTTGTGTGCATTGTTAAGCGCAGTTGTATAGGTTCCTTCAGCAATAACTACTTTTATTCCTTCCAGATTGACCGTTTCCTTTTCTATTTTGTCTTCCTCGAAAAAAACAAGGGGCTTTTCAATATTGTTTTTGCCTTCAATGGCATCTTTAAGGTTCTGATCCAACAGATCAAGCTTTACTTCGGAAGTTCCTACATGATTGATGTCTTTTTCACGCATTTTCGCATTGCTCTTCGGGGGATAATGAAAGTAGTCATCCTGCTGAAAGATAAAAGATCTGATCCCCTGCTTTTCCAATTCCTGTTTTAAACTTTCAGCGGTTTCGGATTTTCCGCTACCCGATTCACCGGCAATGGTAATGGCATATCTACTCTTGGTTTCTTTGATTTCGGGTAAAACCACTTCTGCCACCTGCCTGGCTGCCCTAATGTGGTGTTCTTTGATAACTAGCTTATCACCTCTCATAATTGTTATATTTTGGGTTATTATTTCATGCTTAAAAGTCCCTGTTTGATCGAAATGGTTCCAAAAGTACAAAATCTGAAAGAAAAATGTAATGAAGACTTGGATTTTACCCCGAATTATTCAAGAATAATTCTGAGGCTATTGAAAACCCTGGCTATTGCGAATCATTCGGGTTAGTTGAATCGAATGGTTTTGATCGGGTTTATCTTAGCAATAAGATATGACGGAATCACCAGCATTAAAACGGTGACGAGCAAACTTCCAATATTGAGCAGCAAAATGTGCATAATGTTTAGGTTAATGGGTACGGCTTCAAGATAGTAACTGGCAGTATCCAGTTTGGCCAATCCCAATTCTTGTTGAATCAGGCACAGGGATATCCCGATCAGATTCCCCCAGAGCAGACCTTTTCCTATAAGAAAAGAAGAAAGATAGAGAAAAATCTTTCGAATGTTCCAGTTCCTTGAACCCATAGCTTTGAATAAGCCAATCATATTGGTTCGCTCCAGGATAAGGATCAGGAGTCCGGAAATCATGTTGAAACCGGCTACCAAAAGCATCAGTATCAGAATGACCCATACGTTAATGTCGGTAACATTCAGCCAGTCAAATATCTGGGGGTGCGTTTCGGTAACGCTTTCTACCTTCAGTTTTGTCCCGTCCGATAAAACCTGATAGGTGTAATTGTTTCTAATGAAAGAAGTTATTTCAGGTATTTTGTTGAACTCTTCAATCAGCACTTCAAATCCGCTCACCTGATTTTCCTGCCAGTTGTTAAGACTCTGTACGTGTTTGATATCTCCCAAAATATAGCGTTTGTCAAATTCCTGAAGACCCGTATCATAAATGCCCGCTATTTGAAACCTGCGCATTCTGGGAGGATCTTCCACGAAATACATGCCTATATAATCGCTGGTGTCCAGTTTCAACAAATCAGCCATGTACTTTGAAATGAGAATGTTGTTTGTAGTAGAGGTATCCGAAATCTGAATGACCTCGCCTTTCACAATGTTTTTCCGAAAGAAGTTCAGGTTGAATTCGGAATCCACTCCTTTCAGAACCGCACCCTGAATGTTGTCTTTGGTTTTCAGAATACCTGCCTTGATGCCAAAAACCTGTATGTGTTCTATACCGGAAATTGAATCAAGACCGGGATAGAAAGGCTGGTTTTTATCTACCGGAACTGTTTCAAAGGAGGTGTTGGTATCATGGTTGACGATCTTTATGTGGGAGCCAAAGCCTATGATTTTTTCTCTTATCTCCGATTTGAAACCGGTTACGATAGCCACAGACAGAATCATAACGGCTAAGCCCAAAGAGATGCCTACTACGGCAATGGAAACAATGGGCTTGGAAATTTTTTTGTCATCCGATTTCTCCGAATATAACCGCTTTGCTATGTATAACTCTGTGTTCAATGCAGCATCCGTTTTCCGCAAATGTATCAAAATTATCTTGTTTCTCTTTTGTTTTACGTAACAAAGTGTGTTTCGAACCATATATTTGGCGGGGAATTTTTATATTTATGCATTTAAAAACGATCTATTATGCGACATTTAACAGCAGTTTCACTCTTGATTCTAATCGGTATTGTTTCTTGCTCTACCCAATCAGCTAACCAGGAAGGAATTATAACAGGTTCTGAACGCACGGGTTTTTATATTCCCAAGCTGGAGGATAAAAGCGTTGCCCTCGTGGCCAATCATACGTCACTGGTCGATTCGGTCCATCTGGTGGATACTTTGCTTTCCCAGGGAATTCAGATAAAGAAAATATTCAGCCCGGAGCATGGATTCAGGGGCGATGCCGGAGCGGGTGAAGGAGTGAAAAGCTATCGGGATGAAAAAACCGGTTTGCCTGTAATTTCTCTTTATGGAGACAAAAAGAAGCCAGATCCCGATGATTTGAAGGATGTGGATGTTGTTGTTTTTGATATCCAGGATGTTGGAGTGCGTTTTTATACATATATTTCGACCATGCATTATGTGATGGAAACATGTGCGGAAACCGGGACTGAATTCATGGTATTGGACCGGCCCAATCCCAACGGCTTTTATGTTGACGGACCGATCCTGGATACACAGTACCGGTCCTTCGTAGGGATGCATCGCATACCTATTGTACATGGTATGACCATTGCAGAACTGGCCAGGATGATCAATCAGGAAGGATGGCTGGAAGATGGAAAGAAATGCGATTATGAATGGGTATCCTGTAAAAATTATACCCACGATTCACTCTATGAACTTCCCGTGAAACCTTCTCCCAATTTGCCCAATATGAGAAGCATATATCTGTACCCTTCTCTTTGTTTGTTTGAGGGTACCATAATGAGTGTAGGAAGGGGCACCGATTTTCCTTTCCAGGTTTTTGGTCATCCCGACATGAAAAATGCTGAAATGGAATTCACTCCCCGGTCTATTCCAGGAGCCAGCACAAATCCCAAATATAAAGGTCAGCACTGCGGGGGTATTGATTTGAGAGATTATCCGCTTGATTCTTTATTGCATAAACCCCGGATCAGGTTGAGCTGGCTTATGTTTGCCCATAGAAATACCCCCACGGATGAGTTTTTTCGTCCCTATTTCAAAAAATTAGCGGGAAATGATGAGTTATTGGAACAGATCAAAAACGGGAAATCCATTCAGGAAATAAGAGCGGGTTGGGAAGATGGATTGGAGCAGTTCATGAACAAGCGCCAACAATATCTGATTTATGAAGATTTTACCGGAGACACCCCGGAGCAATAGGGGAAGTGTTTTTTGCTTCTCAAAACATTTTGTACTTTGAAAGATTTTTCCGAAACAATACATTGCTGATGCGTATTATTAATATTTACAAAGGAAGTCCTTATGAGTAAGTTGTCTCCGGATAAATATTTTAAGTCATTGAGCAAACTCTATATAAACCTTATTTTCATACAATTGGTTTTTATACTGATGGCCCTGTATTTACGAACCGAACAGTTTGTTGGCCATGAATTCGGTGATTTTGAGTTTTTTAAAATCATTGTTCCTTTGTTTGCAGGAGTGGGAATATATGAAGGCAACGTTTTATACAAACGAAGGATCAAAGAAGCGAGGAAAAAGCCTACATTGGCAGAGAAACTGGCAGATTACCGCCTGGGGCTCATATTGCGCTATATTTTATGGATTGCCCCTTCACTATTTGCCATAGCTGCTTATTTTCTGACCGGAACCTGGATATATCTGGCCATATCGGGGCTGATCATATTGGTTTTCTTAATTAACCGCCCGGGGATGGATAAAACAAAGGAAGACCTCGGACTTTAGTAAACCGAGAGACCATTTCTTTTGGAGTAAGTCCTAAGTTTGCCCGATTGGTTTTAATTAGAGTCTGTCTATAATATCCGCTGGCGGCGTTACGCTCGTTTTTCATGCCAGTCGATTACATTAAGTAAACTCCTGGCATTCAAAACTCGCAAGCCTTGCCAGCGAACATTCCAGACGAGACTCTTTCAATTCTTCTTGACTTTATGGACAAACACTAATTAATTCGGGCTCTGTAATACATAACCTGCCGAAGCTACTGTCTGTTTCTATATTCTGAGACGGGCTGTTCGACCGTTCTTCCCGGATAAGCCTTTAATGCTTCCTCAAGTGTTTCCATGGCGTTTTTAAGGTCGTCGATGTTGAGCACATAGGCAATACGGGCTTCGTTCCTGCCCAGCCCCGGAGATGAATAGAAACCGGAAGCGGGAGCGATCATTACGGTTTGATTTTTATGGTGAAAATCATTCAACATCCATTGCGCGAATCGTTCGGTATCATCCACAGGAAGTTTCACCACCGTATAAAAAGCGCCTTTGGGCATGGGAGAATATACACCTTCCATTTTGTTTAACCGCTCCACCATAAAGTTTCTGCGTTCGATGTATTCATTATACACCTCATCAAAGTATTCGTCAGGGGTGTCCAGTGCAGCTTCACCTGCTATCTGGCCAAATGCCGGAGGACATAGTCTGGCCTGTGCAAGTTTCATGGAATTGGCAATGATATCCTTGTTTTTAGATATCAGGGCGCCGATGCGTGCACCACACATGCTGTATCTCTTGGAGACGGAATCTATTAACACAACATTGTTTTGGATTCCTTTTAGATGCATGGCCGATATGTGCGCTTTTCCATCATAGCAGAATTCCCGGTACACTTCATCGGAAAAGAGAAAGAGATCGTGACGCTGGACAAGGGTTTTCAGTTTTTGCATTTCTCCTTCAGAATACAAATATCCTGTGGGATTGTTGGGATTACAGATCACGATCCCCTTGGTTTTTTGCGTGATCAGTTTCTCAAATTCTTCAATCGAAGGAAGCGCAAAATCATGCTGTATGGACGAAGTCACAGGCTTAACATTGACCCCGGCTGTTATGGCGAAACCATTGTAATTGGCATAGAAAGGTTCCGGTATGATTATTTCATCGCCGTGGTTCAAACATGTATTAAAAGCAAAAAGCACAGCTTCTGAGCCTCCTGTGGTTATTAACATATCGTTATGATCTATGTCAATGCCTTGATTTTGATAATATCCGGCAAGCTTTTTCCGGTAAGACTCATTCCCCGCCGAATGGGTGTATTCCACCACCTTAATATCCGTATTTTTAACGGCATTCAACGCCTCTTTGGGTGTCGCAATATCAGGCTGACCAATATTTAAATGGTATACTTTTCTGCCTTTCTTTTTTGCGGCTTCTGCATAAGGTACCAATTTTCTGATCGGAGACTCAGGCATCAGATTGGCTTTATTCGAAATTTCGGGCATGAGCGTATGGGCTTTTTTTATTCTTTACTGGCTGTGCTCTCTGTTACTACTTTCCCTTTAATTCTTAATAATAAGGGAGAATTCTTTGCATTGGAATAAACCCTGATGGATTTGGAAAAATTGCCTTTGATCCGCGTATTGTATTTTACTTCAATGCTTGCGGTGTCACTTGGATTAATGGGCTCTTTGGGCCACGAAGGGGTGGTGCAGCCACAGGAAGCCCTTACCTTGGTCAATAGCAGAGGCTCCTGACCCTTGTTTTCAAATTTAAAGCGGCATGTACCATCTCCCTTGTAATTAATTTCCCCGTAATTATAGGTTTTCTTTTCGAATTCGATGACGGGTTTGTTTTCCTTTTCTCCGGATGCATTATCGGTGCCCTGTGCGAAACTTGTTGATACGGCAAAAACGATCAATAAAGATAATAAAGCTGTTCGTTTCATAGAATCTTTGATTTTAGTTTACAAATATAATTCTACGTAAGCAATTATAATATGTTTTATATTATTAAAATGATTTTTTAAGAACTTTCCCCAATGAAATCTGCTTGTTTAGAGATTAATTTATAATTTTACGCGATTTTTAAATTTATAACGCCGCTGAGATTATGGATATTGCAAAGAAATATGATCCTTCGAAAGTTGAGCAGAAATGGTATCAGTATTGGATGGATAAAGAATTTTTTCATTCCGAACCGGATGAACGCGAACCTTACACCATTGTAATCCCGCCTCCTAATGTGACAGGCGTATTGCATATGGGACATATTCTGAACAATACCATTCAGGATATTCTTATCCGGCGTGCAAGAATGCTTGGTAAAAATGCGTGTTGGGTTCCGGGTACCGACCATGCCTCTATTGCCACAGAGGCTAAAGTGGTGGCTAAACTCAAAAAAGAAGGCATTGATAAATATTCTCTTACCAGGGAAGAATTTCTGAAGCATGCCTGGGAATGGAAAGAAAAACATGGGGGAATTATACTCGAGCAGTTGAAGAAGCTGGGGGCCTCATGTGACTGGAATCGCACCAAGTTCACCATGGATGACGATATGTATGAAAGCGTCATTAAAGTCTTTATTGATCTTTATGAAAAAGGTTATGTTTACAGGGGTGTGCGGATGGTTAACTGGGACCCTGAAGCGAAAACAGCCATTTCTGACGAAGAAGTGGATTATAAAGAAGTCCAGTCAAAACTATATTATATAAAGTATCCTGTTGACGGGACGGATGAATTTATTGAAATTGCCACCACCCGGCCTGAGACCATACTTGGTGATACCGCTGTTTGTGTAAATCCCGGTGATACCAGGTATACCCATCTACAAGGCAAAGAAGTCATCGTTCCTGTGATTAACAGGAAGGTTCCTTTAATAGTGGATGACTATGTAGATATGGAGTTTGGCTCCGGCGCCTTAAAAATTACTCCGGCTCACGATGAAAACGACTATGAAATTGGCCTTCGGCATAACCTTAAAACCATTGATATATTCAATGACGATGGCACACTGAATGAAAATGCCGAAATTCATATTGGTGAGGATCGCTTTGAAGCAAGGGATAACTTTGTCAGGGACCTGGAAAATGAAGGCTATCTGATTAAGGAGGAAGATTATACCAATAGCATCGGCTTTTCAGAACGAACCGATGCGGTGATCGAACCCAAGCTTTCCACACAATGGTTCTGCCGGATGAAAGAAATGGCAAAGCCGGCCCTCGAAAATGTGATCAATGATAACATCCGTTTTCATCCTTCCAAATTCAAAAATATTTACAAGCATTGGATGGAAAACATTAAGGATTGGTGTATTTCCAGGCAATTGTGGTGGGGCCAGCGGATACCTGCTTATTATCTTCCCGATGGCAATTATGTAGTAGCAGAAAATGAAACCGAAGCGCTGAAAAAAGCCAAAGAGAAAACGGACAATTATGAATTGACCGTAAATGATCTGAAACAGGACCCGGATGTGCTCGACACGTGGTTCTCTTCATGGCTGTGGCCCATATCTGTATTCGACGGCATAAGAAATCCGGATAACGAGGATATCAATTATTATTATCCCACCGATGACCTGGTAACCGCACCGGAAATCCTCTTCTTTTGGGTAGCCAGGATGATCATGGCCGGTTATGAGTACAGAGGTAAAAAGCCTTTTGGGAATGTGTATCTTACAGGTGTTGTCAGGGACAATCAGAGAAGGAAAATGTCTAAATCCCTGGGCAATTCACCCGATCCGCTTCGTTTGATCAATCAGTACGGGGCTGATGGAGTACGTGTGGGTATGCTGCTTTGCTCCCCGGCAGGAAACGATTTGCTTTTCGATGAAAGCCTGACCGAACAGGGCCGAAATTTCGGCAATAAGATATGGAATGCTTTCCGGCTGGTGAAAAACTGGAATGTGGATGAAAACATTGATCAGCCTGCACATTCCGCGGAAGCCATCGATTGGTTCAGGAACCGGTTGAATAAAGCCATCGGCGAACTCGATGAGCAATATGCCAAATTCAGGCTTTCCGATGCTTTGATGAATTTATACAGATTGTTCTGGGATGAATTTTCCTCCTGGTACCTGGAGATCGTTAAACCCGGATATCAGCAGCCTGTGGACAAGAAAACCTTTGAGGCTACACTATCCTTTTTTGAGCAGCTTATGGTGCTGTTGCATCCCATTATGCCTTTTATTACGGAGGAAATATGGCAGTTGATTTATGACAGGGGAAGCGATGAAAGCATTATGGTTACGGAAGTGCCACGAAAAGGACCCTCTGATGCGGAGCTGCTCACTTCCTTTGAAAAGGTTAAGGAGCTGATCACTTCAGTCAGAAATATCCGAAAAGATAAGGAAATTCCCAATAAAGAGGCGCTTTCCCTTAAAGTGAACGGAGAGCATATGGCCAAATATGATCCCATTGTACGAAAAATGGCCAATATCGATCATATTGAAGGAATCTCAGGCAAGCCGGATAATGCTGTTTCTTTTATGGTAGGAACCACTGAATATTATATTCCGGTGGAGAATTTGCTTGATAAAGAGGAGGAAATCAAAAAACTGGAAGAGGAGTTGGAATATACCCGGGGTTTCTTGCAATCCGTTTTGAAAAAGCTCGATAATGAACAATTCGTCCGCAATGCACCGGAAAAAGTGATTGATCGTGAACGTAAGAAGAAAGAGGATGCTGAGCAGAAGATAAAAACCCTCGAGGAACGAATCAGCAGTTTAAAGGGGTGATCGGAAGGAACACCAATTTATCCCGGTCAGCGGTTATGCTGAGGTGAAAATCCAAAGTACCTGTCAAACGATTTTAAAGAGTTTATCCGCTTTCATGGATTTTTTCCCGAAGAAATGCACAACAAGGAACATTAAGAGTAATCCGGCCGGGAAAGTAAAGTAGGCGGGTATTCCATAGGCCGAAGGTATGGTGCCGATTCCCGTGGCAATTCCCCCGACTGTCAAGGCATAGGGCAGCTGGGTGCGCACGTGGTCAATGTGATTGCAGGAACTAGCCAGGGAGCTGAGAATGGTTGTGTCCGAGATGGGCGAGCAGTGGTCGCCCATAACAGAACCGGCAAGCACACAGGAAACCACATTATAAAATATCGACAGGGACATGGCCTTTTCCAGTCCGGCTTCTTGCGCAATAAGCCATGAAGCAGGCAATATCAACGGATAAAGGATGGCCATTGTCCCCCATGATGAGCCTGTTGAGAAAGCTACCAGGGCAGCAAGGATAAAGGTCAGGGCCGGAACCAGAAATGGTGCCAGGTTGATGCTTACAAGCGTTTGGGAGATAAAATCGGCCGTATGCAAATGTTTGGTGAGTAATGCCAGCGACCAGGCCAGTACAAGGATGATAATGGCGGTTAACATGGTTTTAAATCCATCGATAAGGGTTTCGACGGCTTTTTTCAGATTCAGCAATTTTTTTGTTATGGTAAGTACCAGTGCTATAATAACCCCTAAAATAGAAGACCACAATAAAGCTTTAAATGAATCCGAATTTCCGATGATAACGGAAATTTTCTTGGAAAATGTGAGTTCCGGATCTCCCCAGATCTGCGGGTCCCATCCCGTATAAAGCAAACCGATAAAGGTGCCGAAAATCACAATTGCTACAGGTATAACCGCATTATACGCCCTGGGTTTGATATGTTCAGGGATGTCTATTTCGTTTTCCTGACTGTTGTTGTTCTTTTCATCATCCCGGATGATCTTCCCTGTTCGTGCCCTTTGTTCAGCCCGGAACATGGGTCCGAAATCCCGCCCTTTATAGGTGAGCATTAAAATAAATAATAGGGCGAATATGGGGTAGAAGGAGTAAGCAAGCGAATTAATGAATACATTATATGGACTTTGATCCAGCCCCAGTGTATTGATGCCGTCCTGTATATAGCTGAGCTCCGCTCCGATCCAGGTTGTCACAAAGGCGATGGCAGCAATGGGTGCCGCAGTGGAGTCAACAATATAGGCCAGTTTTTCCCGTGAGATCTTTAAACGGTCGGTTACAGGACGCATGGTATTTCCCACCACCAGCGTATTGGCATAGTCATCAAAGAAAATGGCCATGCCCAGAAGCCAGGTGACGAATTGCCCCGAACGGGCACTTTTGGCATATTTTGAGAGAATTTTCACAACCCCTTTCATGCCTCCGTTTTTGGTGATGATACCCACCATTCCACCAATAAGCATTGAAAAGACAATGATCGAAAGATGCTCTTCATTCCCCAGAGATTGCAGTACGTAAGTGTCGGGTATGGCAAATATACCTTTGAAAAAAGCCGAAAAAATCCCTGCACCCTGATGTGCATAAATGGTAGTGGTTCCTAAAAGAATGCCGATAAAAAGGGCCGAATACACTTCTTTAAAAATAAGGGCAAATAAAATGGCGACCAGCGGCGGGATGATGGAGAACCACAAAGGAATGGGGTTGATATGGGTCTGGTATTCAAAATCCTGATAATTAATGGTAAAATCGGTTTCTTTGGTAAATTTCCGGGAAAAGGTGGCGTTACCTTTTGTGATCTCTACCGGTACAGGCTGACCGTTAACCTGTAAGGAAATTTTTTTCCCCTCATAAACTTCCCGGAATTCCTCGCTCCGGAATTGGAGGGTGATCTCGTGCTCAATATTCCTGACAATGATGTCCGTATGTTCAACCCGGATATCTTTCGGGTTAATAGTGATTTCAGGGGAAACACTTGAGTGGCTAAATACAGATGGGGTATAAAACAAAGTCAGAAAAAGAAGCAAAACTGGCCCAATAAGAGACTTCCCTTTCATGAGTAGCGATTTTGAATAAGCATCGAATGTAATTAAAATAATTTATTTCGTTATTAACATAATTTAAAAATTTAATTTTTGAAATGAAGCAAAAATTGTTGTAATTTGATAGGTGTTAAATTTTTGTACTATGCAGATTCATTATGATTTTTTCAGAGTAGAAAACGATAATATGACGCCCGCACGGGGCCGTATATTGATCTCAGAGCCATTGCTCAATGACTCCTATTTTAAGCGTTCTGTGGTGCTGCTTACAGAACATTCTGAAAACGGATCTGTAGGATTCGTATTGAATAAGCCCATTGATATATCCATCACCGAGGTTATCGAGGATTTTCCCTCTTTTGATACCACTTTGTATGTTGGCGGCCCGGTGGGTAAAGATACGGTACACTATATTCATACCTTGGGAGAACTTATACCCAACTCGGTTCAAGTTAAGGATGGCATCTATTGGGGCGGGGATTTTGAGCAGGTGAAGGAATACATCAGGGAAGGGTTAATACAACCCTCACAAATCCGCTTTTTCCTGGGGTATTCAGGTTGGAACCCTCAACAACTGGAAGGAGAAATAGAAAATAATGCATGGCTGGTGTCTGAAGTGGATGGTTCAAAAATCATGAAGCCCGATGAAAATATGTGGGAAAAAATACTTCGGAGTCTCGGCAGTCATTATAAAAGCTGGACCAATTGCCCTGAAAATCCCACCCTCAACTAATCGATGCGGGTTTTTTCATTGAGCAGGTTTGCCATTTTTTTAGCAGTATTTTTAAAATACCTTTTTTGCCTTATTCCTCCTACCCATTGAATTCCGTCAATGCTATTGGTCAGAAACATCTCATCGGCATCCGTGAGGTCTTCAAATGACACCGGATGTTGACGGGACATCTTATATCCAAGATGATGGGCAAAATCAAAAATGTGCTTCCTGATAATTCCTTCCTTACAGCCTGATTTTAAAGGCGGTGTTTTGACCACATTTTTTCTGACCAGAAAAATGTTCGAGCCGGGAGCTTCAATTATTTCATTGTTTTGGTTGACCAGAAGGCAATCATCCAGATCATGTTCTCTCTTGAAATTCCCTGCCAGTATATAAAACAAGGCATCTGTGCTATTAAGATTGGAAAGCGGCGTAATGGGCTTTTTCAGATTCTGGAAAACATCGACGATCAGTCCTTTTTTGTTTAATGTATAGATATCGGTTTCCAGTTTTTCGCTTTCAATGAAGTAAGAACAGGAATTGGTATTGGGGGTGTACTGTCCTCCGCCATTCCTGAATACTGTAACCCTTGCCTTCGCCCCTTTGAGGTGTTTGTTTTTGTTCAGCAGCTTAACGATCTCCTGTTGAATGCGATGGTTGCTGATAGGAGGAGGAATTTCCATGTTCAGGTAATTCATGTTTTTTATGAGCCGTTCCATGTGGTCCTGAAAAAACTGTAGGGTGGTACCGTTGGCATGCATCACTTCATACAAGGCATCTCCATACCTGAATCCCCTGTTACCGGCGGAGAATACGGGTTCTTTCGCATCAAGGTATTGACCGTTCAGGTTGATGTATTGATCCATAATCTATTGTTAGAACACTTGACTGAAGAAATATCTTATTAAACTTGGTTCCAGCAAAATGGGATAAATGAATCCGAATATCGCCCCGATAAAGTGGGCGTCATGATTTACGTTACCGCCACTTTTTTTGCGCATATACTGACTATAAACAAGATATAGCACACCAAAAACAATGGCCGGAATGGGAATGATTCCCATCAGCAAAAGCGTGTTCCGTGGTGAAAAGAGAATAAATGCAAAAACAACTGCAGAAACTGCTCCGGAAGCACCGATGGCGTTGTAGTTGTAATTGTCTTTATATTTTCTGATGGTTGAAATGGTGGATATCATCATGCCAATAAAGTATAGCATCAAAAAGTGAAGGGTTGAATTGCCGAGCATGCCTTTGCTCTCCAGAATCTCAAACCGGTTTTCCACGGCGCTTCCGAATGAGAAAAGTACAATCATATTCACCAGCAGATGGATCCAGTCGGCATGAAGAAATCCATGGGTGACGATCCTGTGAAACTGATTTCTGTGGTGAATGAGATAGGGATTCAATTGCAGGCGCTCAAAAATATTGTCTTTTTGAAAAGCCAGAATCGAAATTCCAACTGTTATGGCTATAATAATGGGAGTGATCATACGCTTTCAAATTATTTAGTGAAGGATTTTAAATATCAATTCTTTTAGCAATTCGCCCTGTGTGGCACTTACATTGTTTAAACCTTTTGATTTCAGGTCGTATTCTCTCAGATAAGAGATGATTCTTGCAACCTTTTGATAGTTATATTTTTTGGCTGCTTTTTCATATTGCCAGGTCATATTTGGATAGACTTTCAGGGTAGATGCAACCTGTTTTTTGTTTTTGTTTGTTAAAAAGTGATAACCCAACAGTTTGGAAAAGAAAAAGTAAAGTGATCCTATGATCAGCGGTATGGGATATTCATTGGGATTTTTGCCAAAATGCAGGATAATACGGTTTGCCTTTAATACATCTTTTTCAGCCAGTGCCTTGTTTAATTCAAAAGGATTGTAATCTTTGCTTATTCCTATATTGGTTTCTACATGGTTGGTGGTAATGGTGGTTTCCTTTTCCGGCAGTGTTAAGAGGAGTTTGTCAAGCTCATGAGCGACTTTGTTCAGATCATTTCCCAGATATTCCGTTATCAGCATGGCTGCATCGTTATTTATGCTTTTTTTGTGATGTTCCAGGTATTTCGCGATCCATTCGGGAATCCTGTAATCCGGTATTTTCTTTGATTCAAATACAACACCGTTTTTTTGAAGGGATTTGAATAACTTGGTTCTTTTGTCTAATGTTTTGTATTTATGACTAATAACCAGTATGGTTGATTTTTGAGGCTTCTCCAGATAGTAGTACAGGTCGTTGATCTCCTTCATCGTCTGGGCCTCCTTTAAAATGACTACCTGATGACTTGACATCATGGGATACCGCTTGGCTGTATTGATCACTGTTCCGGCATCCGTGTCCTTTCCGTAAAGAATGGTTTGATTGAACGATTTTTCCGATTCTGAAAGTACGTTATCCTGAATGAACTGGGTTAATTTATCAATAAAATACGGTTCCTCCCCGTGAAAAAGATAAACAGGTCTGTAGATTTTGTTCTTGAGTTCATCCAGTATTTGATTGTACTCCATAGGCTTTATTTGTCTTTGCTCAACCTCGGTTTTTTAAACCTTTATTTGGATTTCATGGCAATCATTTATTTATTAGCTATCTTTATACAATGGAAATTACCATGTGTTTATGAAGCAACTTAACTTGCCCCAATATTTCTTCAAAATTAAATCAAAGGAACAAAAAAAATACATTTTTGATACCATAAGGAAAAAGTTTGTTTTGTTAACACCCGAAGAATGGGTACGACAAAATTTTGTCCGGTATCTTGTTCAGGCAAAGCATTATTCTTCTCAGCTTATTGCCATTGAGATGACCCTGGAGTATAACCGGTTGTCTTACAGGGCAGATGTTGTGGTATACAACAGAATGATGCAACCGGCCTTAATTGTAGAATGTAAGGCTCCCGAAGTGAAGCTCAAACAGGATCATTTTGACCAGATTGCCCGTTACAACATGCAGCTTAGGGTAGAATATCTTGTTGTTACCAATGGGATAAACCATTATTGCTGCCGGGTCGATTTTGAGGAAGGAAAGTATGCTTTTTTGAAAGATATTCCTGACTTCCGGGAAATCAATTAAAGCCATTAATGCTCCGGATTGATCAGTTGCAGGAACAATTCGTTTTTCCATCCGTTTTTCGTGCGAATCCAGTCCTTTTTATTACCTGTAACCTGAAAGCCTTTTTTCCTGAACAGGTTAAGGCTTGGTTCGTTGTCTTCGTCTATATTGCAGTAAAGCTGATGAAGCAAAAGCACCCCGAAGGCGTACTTTATCATGACATCAAGGGCCTGACCGGCATATCCCTTGTTCCTGTTTTTTTCCTTGTGTATCAATATGCCGATTCCTGCCTTCTGATGATAGCTGTCAATTTCAAATAGATCGACACTTCCAATGGTTTCTGCAGATTCTCCCATGCCGGATTTCAAGTCGATCATCAACCTTAGCTGTTTGGTTTGAAACAGATCGAGATGCGCCGTTTGAACGTATTGATTGATTATATGCCGGGAAAAAGGTTCAATGGTATTTCCTGCATGCCATACAGATGAATCATTCTCCCACCGGTATATCAGGTCAGCGTCGGAGGGCTCTATAGCCCTGAGTTTGATGTCTCTTTCCTCCAGTATATCCACGGTCATTGGGTTTTCATTTCTTCTTTAATGGCATGGGCCAGTCGTTTTATTCCTTCTGTAGCCCTTTCCTCATCAACATAAGAGAAATTGATACGCAAGGTATTTTTGCCTGAACCATCACAATGGAATACATCTCCCATAACGAAGGCAACTTCTTTTTTTATTGCCGTATAAAATAGTTTTTGGGAATCCATATATTCAGGCAAATATAGGAACAAAAACAAACCACCGTGCGGTTCGTTCCATGTTACGCCTTCAGGCATATATTTTCTGAAGGCTTCAATCATATTATCCCGTTTTCTTTTGTACTGTCGGGTGGTTTTTTTCAGATGTTCATCGAGGTATCCTTCCTTAATGTATCGGGCTGCCAATTTTTGTGTTAAGGTGGGCGTGCACAGATCGAGAGATTGTTTGGCGACGACCATTTGATCGATAATGTTCTTATCCCCGATTGCCCAACCTAGCCGAAGTCCGGGCGAGAATGTTTTGGAAAGGCTGCCCAGTGTGATCACCTGCCAGCTATTATCCAGCTCGAATATGGTTCTTTGGGGTTCACCTTCAAACCGGATTTCGCGGTAAGGATTGTCTTCAACAATAAGCACATCATATTCCCGGGCAAGATTAATGATTTCCTTTCTCCGGGATTCCGGCATGGTAATTCCCGTGGGGTTTTGAAAATCGGGAATCACATAGATGAATTTTGGTTTGGTCCCCTGTTTCCTGAACTCCTTAAGTTTCTCTTCAAGGTGATCGCTTCGCATTCCTTTTTCATCGGTTCTGATGCCATGCATATCGGCACCGAAAGTGCGAAATGCGCTGATGCCACCCAGATAGGAAGGCAATCCGCAAACTACTTTATCGCCCTTGTCCAGAAAGATTTTGCCCAGTATGTACAATGCCTGCTGGGATGAGGTGGTTATGGCAAGGTTGTCAATGCCTATGTTAAGCCCTTCTTTTTGGTAACGTTCCATAAGAATTTTCCTTAATTCCTGGACTCCTTCGGTAGCTCCGTATTGAAGGGCTTCGGGGCCTTCTTCGTCCATCAGTTCATTGAAGATTTGTTTAAGTTCTTTTACGGGGAAGGATTCAGGAGCAGGCAGACCTCCTCCAAATGAGATGATTTCGGGTTTCTGCAAAAACTTGAGTATTTCCCGGATGGCAGATCTTTTCATGTTTTTGGTGCTGTCCGAAAAAATGTGTTCCAGATCGGATATCATAAGCAACCTCCTATGGTTTGTACCTTTGGGAATTTTTCTAAAGATACAAAAAATTCGGGTTCGAGAGGTCATTAATAGCCAAAAAATCCCTTGTTAAAGGCCTGTTTTATAACATATTGTTATTGGCAGCAGATTCTAATTAGAGTCTGTCTATAATATCAGCTGGCTGCGTTACGCTCGTTTTTCATGCCAGTCATCCGGCAGCCGCCGGACTCCTGGCATTCAAAACTCGCAAGCCTTGCCAGCGAACATTCTAGACGAGACTCTTTCGAATCTCTTTGATTTTATGGCTAAACACTAACTAACTATTAGTCTCACCCTTAGCTTCTGTCTAATAATGGTATAATGTAACCAACCCTCAGTTGACCGGCAATCTTGTCTTATCTGCTCTTAGCCTTCTCCTCAGCCTTTGCCTCAGCCTTCTTTTAACAAGTTGGTCCCGCCTATATCGGCGGGAGCAATGGGCAGTTGGCAAAATTTGCCAGAATATTCTAATTCTTGTGCTTATAATTAACAATTTGACAATGTAATCATTTAGCAATTATCCAATCTACCGCAGACGTTCTTTTCTTAGCCTTAGCCTTAGCCTTAGCCTTTGCCTTTATTCAACAATGTAATCATCTAACCCGAATTATTCTTGAATAATTAATTCTTGTTCAAGTTTATTAAAATTCTGTAATACAATATAATATAACTGCACAACTTGAGTAATTCAGATCAATCCCCATTGAACCCGCATGTTAATTATTTTCTTGTGGCAAAACTTAGTGGATGCGGGTTTCTGACGCTATTGAAAAACCTGGCTTTTTGCTTCAATAAATTTCGCAAAAATCCGGTTTTTCTAATGCGGGGTTGCCTGCCCACCGAAGCTAGCGCAGGCGGGCCTGCATCCATCCCACAAACCATCCCACATTCAAAAACTTTCCCGCTAACCAGCGGGAAAGTTTTTGAATAATGCAGGCTAAAGCGTTCCTTTATCTTCCAATTCAATCAACCAATTCCACCTGTGGGCGGACAGGCATTCAACCATTGTTCTTTGTGTGTTTCCACCGCCTGTGCGACCACAGCCAGTACTCCGGTTTTTCCCGGATGAGGTCTTCCAGCGCTCTTACATATTTTTCGGTGATTTCAGTTTCTTTGGTTTCTGCGGCATTTTCAATCAACAGACGGGAGCGAATTTCATAGGAACCCCTTTTTATCTTTTTTACTGCCGGAAATATTACGGTGTGGTTGAACTTTCTGGCGATTTTTTCAGATCCCAAAAAAAATAAAGTCTCCTGGTTAAGAAAGGTGGTTCGGTAATTCCTGCCGCTTTTTGGCGGGCTCTGATCGGCTACCATGCCCACAATATAGGGCTGACCCTTCTTTTGATAACGCGCTATGGATTTGTAGGCTTGCCGCATGGGTATGGGAATTTCATCAAATCGCCTGCGCATCTCATATATTTTTCTGTCGAAAAATTGGTTTTTAAGCGGCTTATATACGGTTAATATGGTGTATGAGGTATGAAGCGGAATGGTGGTCAGTAATTCCCAGTTCCCGTAATGCCCGAGAATACCCATGACATTTTTATTGCGTTGATAAAGCGCATCCAACAAGTCCAGATCTTTCACACTGACAAATTGATTGAGCCTTTTGGGGCTCATATGAAGCATGGCTACATCCTCAATCATCACATCGCTCAGGTGTTTGTAGAATCTTTTGGCTGTTTTCCTGATTTCTTTGTATGATTTTTCCGGAAAAGCATTGCGGAGGTTTTCATATACCACCTTTTTCCTGTAGCCAAGAAGGTAATACCCCACGAGGAAAAGTAGATCGGCAAATGAATACATCGCCCGTTTGGGCAACATGGAGAGAAACCGGCTAAAGGCATCAAAAAGTATGAATCCCGGATGCTTCATCAACCATTGATTACTTGTTGTCGATCATGTAACGCTTTATGTCTTCAAGAATCCGGTTGAAAACATTGCTGTTGGCCGCCAGTATTTCCTGGTTGAAAAGGTAACCGTTTCCACCGTTGAAATCCGAAACTTTCCCGCCGGCCTGTTTCAGAATGAAGGATCCCGCTGCCACATCCCATGGTTTGAGGCTGTATTCAAAGAATGCTTCAAATCTTCCGCTGGCTGTATAGCAAAGGTCGGCGGCTGCTGAACCAAATCTTCTGATGCCATGCGAATTGCGCATAAAATGTGTTAAAAGTGCCATATAAGAGTCCAGCCTGTTGAAATTTTTGAACGGAAACCCGGTAGCCACAATGCTCTCCTCAAGTGTAGCGGTGCTGGAAACCTTTATTGGAACTCCGTTCAGATAAGCCGGGCTGTCCGTCCAGGCAGTAAATATTTCATTGCTTCCCAGTTCATTGACCAAACCCAGTATGATCTCTTCATCCTTTTCCAATGCAATGCTGATGGAGAAGGGTTTTATTCCGTGAATGTAATTGGTGGTCCCGTCCAGCGGGTCGATAATCCAGTTATACCGCTCTCCCTTTTTCTGTGTGGTGTTCTCTTCCACAATAAATCCCGCTTCCGGGAGAATTTCATCCAATCCCCTGACAAGCTTTTCTTCTGACGTTTTATCCACATAGGTTACAAAATCATTATGACCTTTTGATTCTATATTGTCAGAAGAAAGTTTATGCCGCTCATTCATGATAAATTTTCCTGCTTCTTCCGATAAATCCTTAACTTCTTCCGTTAGTTTTTCAAGATCCATATGTTGTATTTTCAATTCTTTGTTATTGTTGTATAATGGGAAGCCAATGTTATTAAAAATTTATGAATATAAGACAATTCCTCGGTCATAAAGTTATACCGGAATGATCTTTCCTGTTACATTGCCTTGATTATTAATCTTTTTTAGAACCGTATTCCTGATTTTCCCGTGAAGGTTCTCGTTACCATCCGCTTCCACCTTGATATAATTATCTGTGAAACCTGTTATGCTGCCATTGTCGCTTGTGTTTTCGAACAGCACTTTTCTCTTTTCCCCCAGATGTTGTCTGTAGAACTTTTGTTTTTTTTCCTCTGCCAGTTGCTGAATTTCTCTGCTTCTGTGTTTTATTTCATTGCCCGGTACCTGTCCGCTCATTTCGGCAGCTGAAGTACCGGGTCTCTGAGAATAGGAGAATACGTGATAATAGCTGGCATCCAGATTTTCGAGGAATTGAAAGGTTTCTCTGAATTTATCCCTGTCTTCTCCCGGGAAGCCCACGATCACATCAACTCCAATAAAGGCACCGGGAATGTGCTTTTTGATTTGTGCTATCCTGTCTTCGAAAAGCTCCCGCCTGTATCGTCTTTTCATCTTGCCAAGGATCTCGTTGCATCCGGATTGCAAAGGAATATGAAAATGAGGCAGGAACTTTTCTGATCGGGCAACAAAGCGGATGATTTCATCATTCAGCAGATTGGGCTCAATGGAAGAGATGCGGAATCTATCGATCCCCTCAATCTTTTCCAGTTGATTGATCAGATCATAAAAGGATTCGCCGGTGGATTTGCCAAAATCTCCAATATTCACACCTGTAAGCACCACCTCCTTGATGCCGGACCCGGCTATGCAGCGGGCTTCGTCCAGGATGCTCCCGATGCTTTGATTCCGGCTTTTACCTCTTGCCAGCGGCACCGTACAGTAAGAGCATGCATAATCGCATCCATCCTGTATTTTCAGAAACGAGCGGGTTCGGTCGCCCAAGGAAAAGGAGGGATAATATTTTACAGCGTTGTCCAGGGCACACGTGTGGATTTCCGGCTGTTCTTGTGATTCATGATTTTTAAGATATTCAAGAATACGGAATTTTTCATTGCTTCCCAGAATTATGTCCACTCCTTCTATGCCGGCTATTTTTTCAGATTGAAGCTGGGCATAACAGCCTGCTACAACAATTTTAGCCTCCGGATTCTGGTTCCTTGCCTTTTTAATGGCCTCTTTGCTTTTTCTGTCGGCCTTACTGGTTACGGAACAGGTGTTGATCACATAAACATCGGCTTCTTCATTGAAATCTACACGTTCATATCCCTGGTCCAGGAATTTCCCGGCCAGTGTGGAAGTTTCCGCAAAGTTCAGTTTGCATCCCAGTGTATGAAAGGCCACCCGCATTAAATTTAAATTAATTTTTTTTACCAGGGGCACAAAATTAAACAATATAATCTACATTTACGTTTTATTTTATCTTTCTCTAAAAAATATGTTACTAATAAACAGGATATAGTATCACCCTGACATAAGAAAATTCAACTTTAAAAAATCAAAGCTATGAGACAAGTTTTATTTATTTCTATCGCGGCAGTTTTTTTCCTGCTCCCAGGTTTGCAAAACAATTCAACCCTTTATGCACAAACCGGATCGACCGTTAAAGGGATCGTTTATCATGACAAAACAGAAAACGGCTCCTTTGATCCTTCCGGGGACGAACCCCTTGAGGGTATTGCCGTTTCCAATGGACGTGATGTGGTAGTTACAAACAGTGATGGTGTTTATGAGCTGCCGGTTATAGAGAATTCGCCCGTATTCGTTATTAAACCCCGCAACTGGCGGTTACCGGTAGACGAAAATCAAATGCCCCGTTTTTACTATATGCATAGCACAGAAGGTGCATCCGGCGAAGATTTTGAAGGTTTGTCCCCTACAGGGCCATTGCCCGAATCGGTTAATTTCCCGCTTTATCCTGCTGAAGAGCCGGATGATTTTGATGTTCTTGTTTTTGGCGACACCCAGCCCCGGGATCACAAGGAAATTGGATATATTGAACGGGATGTACTCTCTGAATTGACAGACACAGATGCAGCCTTTGGTGTAACGCTTGGCGATGTGGTATTTGATGATCTCAACCTGTTTGATCATTTAACATCCAGCATTTCAACCATTGGCATTCCCTGGAAATATCTTACGGGTAATCACGATATTGATTTTTCAGGCAACAACAACACAGATGCCCGCGGTGCTTGGTACAGAACCTTTGGACCGTCTTACTATTCATTCAGCTATGGTCCTGCCCATTTCATTGTGCTCGATGATGTAAGATGGATCGTTGAGGAGGACGAGCGTTATTACAGAACCGGCCTGGGTGAGGATCAGATGGAATTTTTAAGGAATGAGATTGAACGTCTGGAGAATGATCGGTTGCTGGTTCTACTTGCTCATATACCCTATGAAGGATCAACGGGATGGCAGGATGATGGTGAGAAAGAAGCTTTTTATGACCTTCTGGCAAGTCACCCCAAAAGTGTTACCCTGGCCGGCCATACACACAGGCATTATCACCATTTTATTGGCAATGAATACGGATATCCGGGGAATGAACCGCATCATATGATCAGTGTGGGAACCGTTTGCGGCTCATGGTGGTCAGGTGCTCCCGGTGAATTTGGAATACCTCATGCCATGATGTCGGATGGGACACCAAACGGGTATGCTACGCTTCATATTGATGGGAACGACTGGAAATTAAGTTGGAAGACAGCCGGAAGGCCAGCGGATTTTCAGATGCACATTCATGCCCCGGAATCTGTGATTGCTGATGATACTGAGACAATAAAGGTAACTGCCAATATCTATAATGCTTTGCCTTCGGCGGAGGTGCAAATGAGAATTGGAAATGAGGGTGAATGGGTCGATATGGAAAGGAGCCGGGAGAAGGCTCCGGAAAGGCTGAAAGTTATGGAACGGGAAGAGCAGCTTGATGAGGTGCCCTGGCGAAAGTTGGGTGGTGCCCATGATTCAGAACATATCTGGGTAGCCGAACCTGAGGTTTTACCCGATCCCCGTGTGCACCTGATACAGGTGAAAGCTGAGGACAAATGGTGGAAATACGAGGGGAATCAACTCCTGTTCGTTAAATAGCTGAGGATGTAATTCGACTAAAAATGTATTAAAATATTTCACCCTGAAATTATGCGCAACGAACACTAAGCGTTTCTGGCTCGTCTCAATCCAAGCTGAAATTAAATAATTTCTTTTTGTTGATTATTTTTTCTTTTTGGGATAATTAATTTCCACCCGGTCCACATTGTCTTTGTCAGTATCTTTCCAGGAATCCGTATTAAAATAGACCATGGCGATTCCGGAAGTAGGCAGTTTATCCAGTTTTTCCGAAAGGAAATGGTTTGCTGTATCGGTAAAAGCCGGGTTGTGCCCGAATATCATCACCGAATTCACATGTTCATCCAGTTCTTTGATTGTGTCGATGATTTCACTGTCATCTCCCGGATAAAAATGATCCCGAATTGTAATATCCTCGGACGAATAATCCAGTGTTCTGGCAAATATGCTTGCCGTGTGAAATGCCCGTGCTGCCGGGCTACTGATTATCAGATCGGGCTTAATCTTTTTATCTTTAAGCCGTTTCGCCATGGTGTAGGCATCCTGGATGCCCTTTTCCTTCAAATGGCGGTCTATATCTTCAATGCTTTCGTATTTCCAGGAGGATTTTCCGTGACGTACGATAAAAAGCTGCTTTTGATTGCTCATAATATTAATTATTTGGTTCTACAATAGATTGCTGGCCATTTCTGCCAGGTAACTTCTCTCTCCTTTAACGAGATTCACGTGGGCAAAAATATTCTGCCCAAGCAATTTATCCGTCAGATAGCTCAAGCCGTTGGATTTCATATCAAGATAAGGGGAATCGATTTGTTGTATATCCCCTGTAAAGATCATCTTTGTACCTTCTCCCGCACGGGTGATGATGGTTTTTATTTCATGGGGTGTCAGATTCTGGGCTTCGTCCACTATGAAGTAGACGTTGGAAAGGCTTCTTCCCCTGATATATGCAAGCGGGCTGATCACCAGCTTCTCTTTCTCCAGCATCTCCTCAATTTTCTTATATTCCCTGCTGTTTGGCTTGTAGTTGTTTTTGATCACGGACAGGTTATCATACAGGGGAGTCATATAAGGGGAGATTTTCTCATTGACATCTCCGGGCAGGTAGCCCAGATCACGGTTAGCCAGGGGAACAATGGGGCGTGCCAGAAGAATCTGGTGGAACTGTTTTTCAAGATGAAGCGCCGTAGCCAGGGCCAGCAGTGTTTTTCCCGTACCGGCTTTGCCTGTGAGCGCAACTAGCTGAACTTCGGGCCTGGAAAGGGCATCGATGGAAAAAGTCTGTTCGGCGTTTCTCGGACTGATGCCATACATCCTTTTTTTCTCTACTCTGTTAAACAGATTCTCAAAAGGATCAAAATGCGCCAAAGCACTGGATTTATTGCTTTTAAAGATATAATACTGATGGGCAAATGGCTCCAATCCAAATTCATCCGCCGGGATACCTGGCTCTTCGTTATATAACCGGTTGATCAGTTCGGGATCGACATTTTCTGGAACTTCGATGTTCCGGTTCAATGGTTCTATATTGGTAACTTTGTCCGATTCGTAATCCTGGGCGTTTATCCCCAAGGATTTGGCTTTTAGCCTGAGGTTGATGTCTTTGCTGATCAGTATGACCTCTTTGTCCTGGTTTTTGTTTTTCACATGTTCGGTAATGGAAAGGATCCTGTGATCGGGAGTATTCTCAGGAAAGGATTCGGTAACGTGGTTGGAGAATGGCTTTCCGGTTTCCACCGTGAGTTTGCCGAGTCCCTTTCCAAGAGAAATTCCACCGTTAAAAAGCTGGTCGCCCGTTACATCGTTCAGCTCCCTGGTGAACTCCCTTGCGTGAAAATTGATGATGTCGTTTCCCTTTTTCAGTTTATCCAGTTCTTCCAGAACCACGATGGGCAGTACGATGTCGTTTTCCTGGAAATTATAAATACAGTGAAAATCATGAAGGATGACATTGGTATCAATAACGAAAATTTTTTTGGAGTCTGCCATATTACAATTTAATTTTGCATATAAATGTAGCAAATTTTACATGTTGTATTGTTAATAAAATCTGAAGTTTTCAACCACAAATAAAAAATATTTTTTATGGAATTATATGAAGGATTGTTAACCAGGCGAAGCATCAGGGCTTACAAACCCGACAAGATAGAATACCGGGAAGTGGAGGATATCGTTAAGGCCGGAATGTATGCGCCTTCAGCAGTAAACTGTCAGCCCTGGCATTTTATCATCATCGATGACCGGGAAATCTTTCAGCAGATCATGGACATTCATCCCTATTCCAAGATGCTGAAGGATGCCCAATATGCCATAGTGGTACTGGGCGATGAAAAATTGCAGCACGGTCCGGGCTACTGGGTGGTGGATTGTGCCGCTGTCACCCAAAATATCCTCCTTGCAGCTCATTCAAAAGGCATCGGCTCGGTATGGCTCGGATTGCATCCCAGGGAGCAAAGAAAGCAGGGCATCAAAGAGTTGTTCAACCTTCCGCAGCATATTCAGCCGTTTTCCATTATTGCGCTTGGTTATCCGGATGAAGAGAAAGAGCAGCCCGAACGGTTCAAAAAAGAGCGGATACATTATAATCGGTGGTAATCATTTACTTATTGAATAATGCAGATATGACCTATGAAGAGATTCTGGAGTGGATGTACCGCCAGATACCCATGTTTCAGCGGAACGGATCGGCTACCTACAAGATCGACATGGAAACCACCGAGCAGTTGGATGCCCGTTTCGGGTATCCCCATCAATCTTTTAATACCGTTCATGTAGGCGGGACCAACGGCAAAGGTTCTGTTTCCCATATCCTGGCCTCTGTTTTACAGACGGCAGGCTACCGGACGGGCTTGTATACCTCGCCCCATCTGAAAGATTTCAGGGAGCGCATCCGTGTAAATGGGAGGATGATAGAAAAAGATTTTGTGGTGGACTTTATTCGGGAAAACGGGGATTGTTTTGAAGCACTCAAATCTTCCTTTTTTGAGATGGCCGTGGCCATGGCTTTTCAATATTTTAAAGAGCAAAGGGTAGATGTTGCTGTGGTTGAGGTGGGACTGGGCGGCAGGCTGGATTCCACCAATATTGTTTATCCCGATCTTTCTGTAATTACAAATATCAGTCTGGATCATACCCGTTTTTTGGGAGATACCCTTGAAGCCATCGCCGGTGAGAAGGCAGGGATTATCAAACCTTCCAGACCGGTGGTTATTGGAGAATACCAATCTGCTACGGCGCCTGTTTTTAAAGATAGGGCACAGGAATGTAACGCGCCCGTTTGTTTTGCCGATAAGGAATACCGGGTGGAACCGCTGACAAAAGAAAAACCCGGAGAAGCCATTTACCGGGTAAGCAGGGCAGGGGAGGTACTGTTTGAAAAGCTGCGGACCGATCTCACCGGAAGCTACCAAAGCAAAAACCTTGCAACAGCCCTGAAGACCATTGATATACTTAATTCCCTTAATTATGGTCTAAGCCGGAAAAGCATCACGGACGGACTGGCCCATGTAAAACGAAATACCTCCCTTTTGGGGCGATGGCATATCCTGCAGCAATCCCCTCTGATCATCTGCGATACGGCCCACAACGAAGCAGGACTGGAATGGAACCTCCGGGAGCTGAAGTCCATGGATATCCAAAACCTGCATTTTGTGCTGGGATTTGTCAACGACAAGGACCTGGATACCATACTGCCGCTGTTCCCCAAAACGGCAAGCTATTATTTTACAAAAGCGGATATTCCCAGAGCGCTGAACGAGAAGAAACTGGAGGCAAAGGCCGGGGAGTACGGTCTGATGGGAAATGCTTTCCCCCGTTCTGCCCAGGCTTTGGAGGAAGCACGTCAGCAAGCCGGCCCCAATGATTTGATTTATGTGGGTGGCAGCACCTTTCTGGTGAGTGAGGTGATCTGACTGGCGGTCAGTAGAGACACGCCGCGGCGTGTCTCCACGACGGCACGAAACCACGACGGCACGACAGTACGACGGCACGGAAGAACGATGGCAAGATAGCGCGATGGCACGACGGCGCGACGGCGCGAATGCACGATAGGGCGAAGGAATGAGAAGAGGAGAAGACGGGAAGACGAGAAAACGGGAAGATGAGAAAATGAGAAAACGGGCAGGGTAGATAGAGGCGCGTTTTGTAGAGACATGCCATGGCATGTCTCATTGGTTGTTATGTCGATGATTAACCTGGCAGCCTCTGGATCAAATTGGAATGGTAACGAATTGACGCCATGCTGGTCAGTAGAGAGGCAATGCATTGCGTCCTGGAAAAGATGAAGCCTAGCCGGAGACAGAATAGACCGGTATGATTGGCAGGTGGACCTTATCCCCGAGGTACCCCTACCTTGTTAAATACAAGGTTAGGGTAGTTCCGAACCTACCTTGACTATGTTCCGAACCTACCCTGACTATGTTATGAACCTACCCTGACCAGGTAAAAAGGAAATCAAGCCTTGCTTCGAACCTACCCCCACCAGGTAAAAAACCGGGTAAGGGTAGGTCCAGACCTACCCTCACCCGGTAAAAAAGAAGGTAGGGGTAGGTTCCGTACCTACCCCTACCAGGTATAAAAGAAGGTGGAGGTAGTAAAAAACCTATCTCAACCAGGTTAAAAACATCCCCGGACTTGTTCAGAGCAACCCCATGATATATAAAAAGGAAGGCCGGTTTTGTTCTGAACCTAACCCAACCAGGTGTAAAACAAGGTCGAGGTAGTTCCGAACCTACCCATGTCAGATATAAAAGAAGGTGAGGGTAGTAAAAAACATCCCCGAACCAGGTTAAAAACATCCCCAATCTATACCGGAACCTGCCTTTATGATGTATAATATCCGGTTATGTAGAACTACGCCCCCTGTCCGTAGAATCACGCACGTCCCTGGAGACACGCCCACTATCCCTGGAATCACGCACATCCGTAGAGCCACGCCGCGGCGTGGCTCTACATACATGCATGGCTCTACAAACGCGGCTACGGATGGGGATGCCATGCGAAAGGATTATCGATTTATGTTTTGTAAAATTTATCCTGGTCCCAATTTTTCGGGTTGTTAATGATGTATTGTTGTATTCGTTTAAATTCATCTTCGTCATGAATCATATGATCATGGAAACGTGATTGCCATGCAAACGGTAGATTTTCCTTTTTGGCATATTTGGTTACCCTGCCTTTGAAATGATTGATAACTGATGAAATGGAATTTTTTACCATCCGTTGGAATGCATTGGGTTGGTATACAGACCGACCGGGGTTATCAATTCCAATCAAACAATGAAAATGATTGGGCATAATGATCCATGTATCCATGATCAATACCTGATAAACCCTGAACATGGCCAACCAGTTTCCGGCAGCAATATATCCCAGTTCTGATAAATACATTTCGCCATTTTGTATTTTTCCGAAATACATCTCATGATCTTTGGTACAAGCCGTTATAAAATAACAGCCGGATGATGAATAATCCCATCCCTGCAAACGCATCGTTTGGGTTCGGTATTTGTTGTTGAATAAATGATCGGTGGCCATGGTGGTTGT
>JAGXLC010000015.1 GCA_018334875.1 Bacteroidales bacterium
CATTTTACCGGTGACATCAATAAGAAGATCGGTCGACCAATCATCTCACCGATATTCCGAATCATTTCATCGGTAATATTAATCATCTCATCGGTAAGGGTATTCATTTCACCGGCAACATCAATAAGGAGACCGGTAGGACCATTCACTTCACCGGTGACATCAGTAAGGAGATCGGTATGACCAATCATTTCACCGATGAGGTCATTCACTTTATCGGTATGCTTATTCATCTCATCGGTATGATCAGTCACTTCAAGGATATGACAATTCATTTTACCGATAAGACCATTCATCTCATCGGTAACCCTATTCATTTTATCGGTATGATCATCTACTTCACCGATAAAGTTATCGAAGAGATCGGTACGACACGACAGCACGACTGCACGATGGAGCGACTGAACGAGGAACAATTCAGCCAATTCAAACTGAGCTTTTATCTTTAACGAATAAAAATCCAATCACCATCTAAAGACTTAGTTATCTTAACGGTCTTAGATTCCCCTGCTTCAGTCAGCGGGGGAGGCGCCTCTACACTATCGTTATAGCCCATGCTAAAAGTCATAGGTTTTAGAAATATCGATATTATTTTGTAATTTTGTTAAAAAATAAAGGATCATGATCACAGATAAACAAAGAAAAAATCTAATATTAAGGCGAATTCAGAAGTTACCTCCTGACAAAATTAAGGAACTTAATAAATTCATGGATAAGCTTGAGCAAGAGACTCCAAGAAAAAGGAAGATTTTATCCTACGCTGGTGCCTGGAGTGATATGGATGAGTCTACTTTAGATGATCTTACAAAAAATTTAATTTCCAGAAGACAAAAAAATAAGAGAAGATTTGAAGAATAGAGCACTTATTGATACAGATATACTCTCTTATTATTTTAAAGGAGAACGCAATGTTCTCAGGAATTTTGAAAAATATCTTGAGACTTTCGAAATAATAGAATTAAGCATTATCACCTATTATGAAATCTTAAGTGGTTTACAAGCTAAAAATGCTTTCAGACAATTAGAAATATTTGAAGAATTTGCCAAAGACAACATTGTAATCCCTTTAACTGAAAATTCCTGTAAAATATCCGCCGAATTATATTCCAACTTAAAACAAAAAGGTGAACTTATCGATGATATTGATTTATTAATAGCTGGAATAGCTATCGAGAATGAAATGACGATAGTGACTAATAATGAGAAGCATTTCCAGAGAATCCCGGGATTAAAAATTGAAAATTGGGCGCACGGCCTATAACATTGCATATATTCAACAGCGGGTGATGCAGAAGCTTATGGTTTTTAAAACTCAGCAAATGTCTTGTTTCGGGGATAAGGATGTAAGTCCAACCCCGCTGAAGAATATATGCCTTTCCGTTCCGGCCGGAATAAACCGTAAGCTGAGGTATATCTAAGAATATAACTAATGGCCACTTCATGACTACCTGATGACAATCAATGACTATTATATACATCTGTCAGCTACATCATTTCTGCCCTCAAACCCGCCTGCTGTCGGGCAGCATTCAAACTCCTGTCAAACTCCCGTCAAACCATTTCATGACCACCGAATGCCAATCATCCAATCCCGCATTTCGGCCGGCAGGCCCGCCTGTCCCAGTCGGGCAGGCAACCAATCAATCAAACTTTTTCATTTATTCTCTGCAACCTCTGCATTCACTTCTTCAGCAAACTCCTTCATTTCCTTTCTTATTTCCTCAACAATTTCCGGCTTTTCCGGTGCGCGGTTGAAGCGTTCACCGGGGTCCTCCTGCAGGTTGAAAAGCTGGGTTTTCCCATTCACTTCCCTGAGTTTCCATTCGCCCTTACGCATGGCCTGCAGTTCATTGCCCCTGAAATAGTAATATTCATTCCGGGGAGACTCATCGGTTTCCCCTTTCAGGAAAGGCAGCAGGTTGTATCCGTCGAGGGGATGGTCCGGCAGTTCAGCACCTCCTATTTTCAGCATTGTTTGGTATATATCCTGGGTTGCTGCCAGCTCATCGGTAACCCTGCCTTCCCGGATCATTCCAGGCCATTTCATCATGGCAGGTACACGGGCACCGCCTTCATAGGTTGTTGCTTTATGGCCCCGCAGCGGACCGGGTGATCCTGCGTGCCAGGGTTTGTTTCCTTCCTGCAGCATCCGGTCGGGCAGATCGAGCCAGGGGCCGTTGTCGGATGCGAAGAAAACAACGGTGTTTCCTGTGATGCCTTCTTCTTCCAGGGATTGGATCACCTGCCCAACACTCCAGTCGATGGTTTGGATTACATCCCCGTAAAGGCCTGCATTGGACTTTCCCCTGAATTTTTCTGTAGTATGAATGGGGAGGTGGGGCATGTTATAGGCCAGGTAGAGGAAGAAAGGCTTTTTCTTTCCGGCATGTGAGCTGATGAACTGACGTGCTCTTTTCGTATACCTTGTGGTAAGGGTGTTCTGGTTAACCGGATGTTCCACCATGGTGGTATCCTCATAAATGCCCAGCGGTACATCGGTTTGTACCCACGGCTTGCGCATGTCGTTGGAGTAGGGGAGTCCGAACCACGAATCGAAGCCCTGATTGACCGGAAGATACTTCTTTTGGGCATAGCCCAGATGCCATTTACCCAGCATGCCTGTTGCATATCCTGCTTCCTTAAGTCCTTCCGCCAGGGTAAGCTCGCTTTCAGGCAGACCGCCCTGACCACCTGAACCGGTTCCACCGCCGAAGTTCACCCGCTGCCTGTAGCGACCGGTCATCAGCTGGCAGCGGGAAGGAACACTCACCACTCCTGTTACAAAGGAGGTGAAACGGATGCCGTCACTGGCCAGCGAATCGATGTTGGGGGTGCGAATGGTGGCATTGCCATAGCAGGAAGGATCGCCGTAGCCCATGTCATCGGCAAACAGGATGACAATATTGGGGCGCTTTTCACTGGTTTTTTTCTTCTTTTGCTTTTCCTGCTTACAACTGCTAATACCAAGGGCGATCAGAAATACCAGGATGAGTTCATGGAAATGCTTGAAAAATGGGTTTTGCTTATGGAGGCAACAATCAATAAGTTGTTCCCAACTGTTTATTTTTGGGATCTTTTTCATAGGCGTGTATTTTGAAGTTTGATATCCTAATGGCTTACAGAGATGTTCATCCCTTAACAAATATAGCAAATATTCGCTTTGCAAAAAACCTTAAAATAATTACTTTTGATAAAGATTGGTATGTTCGGCGGTTTTTGAGAATATAGCATTGTAATTGCCGGTTCATTCAAAACGTGGATGCTCTGTTTGAAAATAAAAAAGCAATAAACAACATAACAAATTGAATTCCATGAATTATTTTAAATCTTTTCAGCATCTGTTCTTTATCATGTTTTTTACCGGTTTTGTTGCACTAAACGTTCAATGTTCCAATTACCAATCTCCGGAACCGGATAAAGCCGAAAAACAAAACCAGCGGCTGGGCCGGGGCATCAACCTGGGAAACGCCCTTGAGGCACCATCATTAGGTGAATGGGGCGTAGAGCTTAAAGAGGAGTATTTCGAGATGATATCGGAAAAAGGATTTAATTCCGTCCGCATTCCCATACGCTGGAATGCCCACACAAAAAAAGAAGAGCCTCATCAGATCAAGGAATCTTTCTTTGAAACCGTTGACTGGGCTATCGAAAACAGCCTGGAGAACGGACTGTATGTGGTGATCAATTTCCATCACTATGAACCGCTTTATGAAGCTCCGGAAGAGGAAAAAGAGCGGTTTCTGGCCTTGTGGGAGCAGGTGAGTGAACGTTACAGGGGCTACCCGGACAGTCTCTTCTTCGAGATACTTAACGAACCCCATGGCAACCTGACAGCCGAAAAGTGGAATTCGCTTTTAAAAGAAGCGCATCAGGTAATCCGTGATCGGCATCCGGAACGGACGCTTATTGTGGGTACTGCAGAATATGGTGGGGTAGGAGGCCTGAACAAGCTTGAGCTACCTCCTGATGACAACAATATCATTCTGACGGTGCATTATTACAATCCTTTCCACTTTACCCACCAGGGAGCAGGATGGGTTGACGGTTCCGATGAGTGGCTGGACACACCGTGGAATAATACCCCGGAAGAAAGGGAAAAAGTAAAAGAAGACCTGGAAGCTGTTATCAGCTATTCTGAAAAGCACAATGTTCCTGTTTATATGGGAGAATTTGGTGCTTACAGCAAAGCGCCCATGGATTCGCGGGTGCGCTGGACCAATTATTGTGCCCGGTTATTTGAAGAAAAAGGCTTTAGCTGGGCTTACTGGGAGTTTTGTTCAGGTTTTGGAATCTACAATCCCAACGACAAATCCTGGAACCAAGGGCTGGTTGATGCTTTGCTGCAAATGCGCATGCCTGAACCCTCGGATCAGTAAAATTTTCGGGGGTGTGAGATATTCACTAATCGTTCATTTTCTGAAAATCCGGTGTAATCACCTTGGATTTCGTTCAGTGGAATTTCAATTATCTGGAAGCTTAGCTCACCTCATTATACAATTGGAATTTTCTGGTTATAATAATAGAAAAATCCATGAAGTTATTGGCCGGGAAAACGATTATAAATAAATCAAGTTGTTTACTAGGGTTATTGTCACACAATTCGAATTGTAATCTGAATGTTAAAAACAAAAATTTTATCCTTCTATTCGTTTTTTACATAAATTAATTTAGTAGTGACAATACTAGCCTCAGCTTTTCGGGAACTGATAAATGATCGAATTGATGTTCATGCCTGCACCTACCGAAACCAAGACAATGGGATCGCCAGGATTCAGTGTCTGGTTTTCCATTTCTCCCTTGAGGATGAGATCCAGCATAATGGGTATGGTGCCCACTGAATTGTTACCAAGTTTGGAAATGGTCATGGGCATAATGTCTATGGGTATGTCTTTGATGCCATACAACTTGAAAAACCGTTTCAGCATGGCCTGGTCCATTTTTTCATTGGCCTGGTGGATCAATACCTTTTTTAAATCATGTACATCTACCCCCGCTTTTTCAACAGTCTGCTTAACTAGTGGGGGCACGGTATTGAGCGCATATTCAAATTGTTTTCTGCCATTCATTTTGAGAAAAATTTCGTCGCCCGGATAATTGGGATTGTTTGACTGTTCCATCCACATCAGGTAAGCTTCATTCAGAGCATCGGAACGGGTCAGGTGGGTGAGGATACCAACAGGTTTATCACTTTCTTTGGCTTCCAGTATTGTAGCTCCGGCACCGTCGGCAAATATCATACTGTCGCGATCGTGGGGGTCTGAAACTCTGGAAAGAGCCTCAGACCCAATTACCATAACCTTTTTTGCATCTCCGGCCTGGATGTAATAATTGGCCTGTATTAGCCCCTGTATCCAGCCGGGACATCCGAAAATGATATCATAGGCTACAGTAAAAGGATTTTCAATACCCATCTTTTGTTTGATCCTGGAAGCCAGACTGGGTAACATATCTACACTTCCCGTCGATTTTTTGACATCCCCGAAATTATGGGCCACAATAATGTAATCCAGTTCTTCCCGGTCTGTTTGTGCATCTTCCAAAGCCGCTTTGGCAGCCAAAAAGCCAAGGTCTGAATTTACCTGGTGGTCTTCGAGATATCTTCTCTCATGAATGCCGGTAATTTCCATGAACTTTTGAATGATCTCCTCATTCTCTTTGTCCATTTTCACTCCCGATTCATCATAAAACGTAGCATCTAAAAAATCTTCGTTTTTTACAACTTTGTTGGGAATGAAACTTCCCGTACCTTTTATGACAGAATAATAATTTTTTTGCATGGCTTATTTCTACAATAACGTTTGTTAGTTCCTGATCATTCTCTTGTATACGATGCCAAACAGAATGCCGGACAAAAATGATAAAAAAATGTTTGCATATCGATAAAAATACAAAATTAATGCAGTCTGGTTTTGATAATAAATTTATGGTGAAGTAATTATATAATTATTGTTTTTGCAGGTCATTAAATATATTGATCACCTTTTTGGATTGCCAGTTAACGGCACCTTCTTTTCTGAGAATGATCCTGTTATTGCGGCCAATTATCATGGAGGTGGGTAAAACGGAATAGGAAAATGATCCTTCAGGTTTTGATACCAATCTGTAAGAAGGGAAATCATAATCTTTTTCTTCCAGATACTTATGTTGTTCGGAAAAAGGCTGGTTGGAAAGGATTAAAAAGTGAACATCCTCACCATATTGTTTATATAGTTTTTCTATTGTAGGCATTTCCGCGCGGCAAGGTGGACACCAGGTTGCCCAGTAATTAATGAATACAGGTTTATCCAGGAAGTCAGTAAGTTCATAGCGATTACCTGCATCGTCCTGAAGTACCACACTGTTTTGGCCGTTCAAACTGGATGTCTCTTCTTTTGTTTCAACAGAAGTTAAGTACATCCTGATTTTCGAGCCGTAAGTCATCAGTTCCTTTCTGCTGGCCGGTATTAGCAGCAGAATAAGAATCAGTATAAAAAGCAAATCCGTTATTTTTCCAAACCAGGATTTTCTTTTGAATTTATGATATTCTTTTTTAAAAAATTTCCTCATAATTAAAAGGTTTCCATTATTACGGCAATGGCAATAAGTAGATCGGTTGACAGCACTGTCAGCACATTCATTCCAAGCGCCGGTATTAGTTTGGGGGTGTCATAACCATGTTTGAGGGCTCCCATAGAGGCTTTAAAGGCAAAAGGTATAGGAATGAGTGCCAGCATGAACCACGGTGAAACGATATTGAAAAGGGCTGCCCCTATAATGATCCCAAAGGTAGCTATCATTCCTGAAATATATACATAGGCAGCTTTTTTTCTACCCAGCCAGATCACCAGGTGATTTCTGCCACCCTGTTTATCGGCTTCCATATCCGGAAACTCATTGATAAGCAGTAAAAGGGCTGTCAGAATTCCCGGCGGAATGGACATTAGCAAAACATCCTGGGGAAACAGTTCTGTTATGGCCATGCTGGGACTGGCTGTCATTACAACATAAGAACCCAGCACTACAAAAGTCCCCAGGGTTAGCCCGGAGAATAATTCTCCCAACTGAAGTTTGGCCAGGAAAGTGGTGTAAAAAAGAATGCTGAAAGCTCCCAGCCCTGCCAATATAAAAATTATCCAGTGAACGGTGAAGGCAAAATAGATACCAATGGTCAGCGCTATGAGAAGGGTTATGACTGCTGCTTTGAATACACTGGCTGATGAAAGCAAACCTGAGCTGAGAACGCCGCTCCCTCCGCTGAAAGGCGTACGGGGCGTATTGTGATCGATTTTGGTTTTATTATCTGAATACTCATTGAAGAGGTTTACAGATATGTGGGAGGATACCACTCCAATTAATAAAAGCGCCGCATACAACGGATTGAATGTTGTTCCCGGCGGGTGATATTTCCAACCAAACGCCAGCCCTATAGCTACCAGTAAAACTGCAAGGATTAAAAAGGGGGCTCTCATTTCGGCGAGCCATAGTTTCATTTTTTCTTTCGTGCCCATATTGTTTTTATTTGGGTAACAAATATAAGAAATATTGTGTTTAAACGACGGTCAAATATTTTTGAGATGCTCTAAATAGAGTCTGTCTATAATATCCGCTGGCTGCGTTACGCTCGTTTTTCATGCCAGTCAATTATATTTGGTGGAGACATACGGCCGTACGTCTCTAAATTGGCATTCAAAACTCGCAAGCCTTGCCAGCGAATATTCCAGACGAGACTCTTTCAAATCTCTTTGACTTTATGGACAAACACTAAATAATCTCTGATCTGGAACATTTTCCAATGTACTCACGTATGCATTGGCTAAAGATACCGGTTCTAAACCGTAAAATTCCTTATGTTTTGCATTGGCACATATGGCAGTATTTGCCTTAAAAGCCTAAAATTTTAAATGACAGATATATGATTACATGGGATAAGTTTGTTATACGTTTCAATAAAATGTTACATAATCTTCTGTCTCATTTTGTCTTTTGGTATGTGAGTTTTTTGTTTTTTGTATTTCTTACCGGTGAAGATCAGATTTTTAAGATCCATCTGAATGTATTACAGTTAAAGAATTTGTATTTGATTATCCTTTTTTTAAGTGCCGGTGTTGCCCTTTTGTTCACTTTTCTTGACGGCATCTTTTCCGACCGGATATTAAGGTTTTTCCCAAGACGGCTAATGATATTCCTTAAATCGATGGTATATTTTGTTTCAGCCTTTATTCTGGCATTGTTGGCAGCCAGGCCTTCACTCGATTTTCCCGGTGAAGGGAATTATGGGGTGATATTACAGCAACTGCCGGCGATGGATATTCATTTTGCCAGATTTCTTGTATATTTCTATCTCTGTGGTTTTTTTATCAATTTTCTAAAAGGGGTTATGAGAAAGGTGGGCAAAGGAAATTTCAGGAGCTGGCTTTTGGGAATGCTTAATAAACCAATGGAACAGGAGCGGATTTTCATGTTTCTTGATATGAAATCGTCTACTTCTATCGCGGAAAAGCTCAATCATAAGAAATTCAGTCATTTGATTCAGGATGTATTTAACGATCTGGAAGTAGTGGATAACTATCAGGGAGAAATTTATCAGTATGTGGGCGATGGTGCCATTATTTCGTGGAAATTGAAGGATGGACTGAACAACAACAACTTTCTGCGGGCTTATTATGCTTTTAGAAGGCTTATTCACCGGAGAAGAAGATATTACAGGAGGAAATACGGACAAGAGCCCAGGTTTAAAGCGGGAGTGCATGCCGGTAAGGTAATGGTGCTCCAGATTGGTCAGATAAGACGGGATATTTCCTACAATGGCGATACCATAAACACGGCTGCCCGAATTGAATCCAAGTGTAATGACTATAAGCAGGATATATTGATATCAAAAGATTTATATGATCGGCTCGAAATGAAAAACGGGTTCAGCTTTAAACATATCGGTGATGTTCAATTGGATGGTAAAAGAAAAGCGGTTGGCATTTATAAGGTGAAAAATAAAAAGTGATTAAAATCTGTTTTATGGATAAATATTATATTATCTGTATTTTTGTAGAACGATGTAATTAGAGTCTGTCTATAATATCCGCTGGCTGCGTTACGCTCGTTTTGAATGCCAGTCGATTACATCAAGTAAACTCCTGGCATTCAAAACTCGCAAGCCTTGACAGCGAATATTCTAGACGAGACTCTTTCAAATCTATTTGACTTTATGGACAAACACTAATTAAAAATTAGCATTCATTTTATGAGCAGAAAAAAAGCAAAAGAGATACACTTGCCCATTCTGGTGGAACAGGATGAAGACAACTACTTTATTGTGAGCTGTCCGGTATATAAAGGTTGCCATTCCTATGGGGAGAGCATTGACGAAGCCCTGGAAAATATTAGAGAAGTTATTGAGATGTGTATGGAGGAGGAAAAAGAGAAAGAAATGGAGGGTAATAGATTTATTGGATTCAGAGAAATAAAGATATCCCTTAAAGATAGAGTTGTTTAATATATTCCTATGGCTTCGCCTCCCGTTATTTCAGGAAAAGAATTATTGGGCTTATTAAAATCTATTGGTTTTGAGGTTGTTCGGGTAAGAGGTTCCCATCACCGTTTAAAACATCCGGATGGACGCATTACTACGATTCCTATACATAGTAATAAAGACCTGCCAAAAGGATTATTACGAAAAATCATTCGTGAGGATCTGAAATTGACCATGGAACAGTTTAATTTACTTTATGAAAAATATGAATAGTTATCTTATCTGATGTACATAAACCGGTATGACTTCCAGGTCTTTCTTTTCCATCATTCTTCGCACTGCGGGTAAGTCATTGGTAAAACCCAAAAGAAAGCCGCCGCCTCCTGAACCACAGAGTTTCAAATAATATTTCCCGGTATCCAGCCCTTTTTTCCAGATGCTGTGAAAGCCTTCCGGGATCATGGCATCGAAATGTTTTAGCTGATAGTTGGATAAATCTTGTAAAGCATTGAAAAACTCCCTGTTATTTCCTTTAATAATGGATTGAATGGCCCGTTGGGTCATGTTATTTAAATGGCCAACATGAATGCCTTGCTCACCGGCTTGCTTTGTTTTTTCCAGAAATATGTTAACCAGTGGACCGGTTTCACCCCTGTTGCCTGAATTCAGAAGAAATACCGCAAAATCCCGGTTTTTTGCAGGCAGATGGATGTCCACCTTGCGGATTTTACCGTTGCCTTCAAACAGCAATGGCCTTTTCATATAGGAATTGAGCGGATCAATGCCTGAGCTGGTCCCATGATAGAAGGATTCCAACTGGGCCAGTTGATTTTTTAACGCCACCATATCCCTGGAAACCATTTGGTCAGGTGAAGGCTTGTTTTTCACGTATCGGTTAAACAAGGCAGCTATCAGGGCGCCCGAACTCCCTATACCATAGCCTTCGGGAATGGTAGATTCAAAATACATTCCCTTGTTCAGATCTTCAGCAAAAGTTTCCACATCGAACGCGCTCATCAGGCTGTTTTGATCCTGCAATTTTTTTATATATCCCAATAAATTGTATAATTCCAGATTGGACTGTTTGGCAAAATCGTAGTCGGTATATTGGTTATCATAGATATAGCTTAGCGCTCCGTTGAAATGTGCATAAGGAACAGTGAGCGCCATGCTGTTCTTAATTACCGAATATTCGCCAAACAGCATGATTTTGGCATAGTGAACATTGGGGTGTTTGTTCATAGATTCTGATCTTTATCCGGTTGCTCCGGTCCATTCCCGGTAAAATCGTTCAGGGTTCTGCCGTTTTCACAAAGCCCCCTTAGCTTGTTATCAATAAAATTTCGAATATTTTCCTTTTCTTCAGCCGGATACAGCAGGTGAATATTGGGTCCGGCATCCAGTGTAAATGCCATCTGTGCACCTGTTTCCTGACGGTATGCACGAACACGGTCCATAATCTTTATAGATGCATCATTGATCAGAATAAAGCCGGGATTCGATGAAAGCATCAGGGCATGGAGACTAAGCGCCTCGTTTTCTATTGTTTCAGTAAATTTTTCAAAGTTACCGGTTTTCAATGTTTCCTTCAATTGTGAAAAGTTTATTCTGGCCTGGCTTATCCTATCCTCTTTGTAAGGGTGATCATTCATTAATGAATGACCCTGGGAACTGCTTATTTTTTTGGGTTCGGATGAAGTGATCAATACGGTGTCGTACAGAAATTTCATGTTTTCACTGACTTCTGAGGTAAGCGGTGTTGCAAAATCGTCTGATCCGTTCCCGGATGCACCCCATTCTACATAATTACCGTATACAGAACGTGCAGCGCTGCCTGAGCCCAGCCGGGCCATATAAGATGCTTTTTGCAAGAAATCTTCTGTGCCGGAGTATTCTTCTTTTAGTTGTTTTTCTACGGAACAAATACATAAAGCCAGCGAAGAGAGAGCAGAGGCCGATGAAGCTATACCGGCGGAATGAGGAAAGTTGTTTTTGCTATAAATAAAAAGCTCCATGTATTTTAGAAAAGGGAAAAAAGGCAAAATCTTATCTATAAACGCTTTTACCCTCTCTTCAAATGCCGGGTGTTTTTCTCCGTTAAATTTGAATGTAATTCTGCCATAGTTGTTTTCGGCTTTTCTGTATTGCAATTCCGTTCGGGTATGAGAACTGCTTAAGCTCATACTCAAAGAGGGATTAATTGGCAATTGGTTACCCTTTTTACCCCAGTATTTGATCAGTGCAATATTAGCCGGTGCTTTCCAAATTACTGATTTGGCAATAGATGAAAGGTCTTCCCGTTTAAATTGAAGTATCTCTTCCAAATATTTGCTTTCACTCATATTTTCTATTTTTGACCAGCTCACTCCATGAAAAGAAAATCTCCATATTATGGGAGTCAAGGTATTTTTTTAATTCTTCCTTTGATTCTTTCCAGGTAATCAGCATGAAGTCTCCTCCCCAGGCCCCCAGTGATTTAACCACCCCAGGGTAGTCCTGGAATGCTTTCTCCTGTATCGGCTCTTCATCCAGTACGGAAGCAATAAGCTGCTCATGTTCCCAAAGTGCTTCTTCGAATTCGCGTAGCCACTGACAATGGATCATTCGACGATTGATCTCTTTAATTACGGGAAAAAGGTGGCTATAATCTTTCGGATCCTCCAGGAAATTTTTTACTTCATTGAAAGTGTTTTGTTTTTTTCCGGTATATACAAAATATAAGTATTCTTTAAAAGGAAAGTCCAGGTTAATTTCTTTATAAGCAGGGTATTTATCTATGATGTTATAAAGAATGGGGCTTTCACTCAGAGCACATGCTATATCATAGCCTGAGCCATTGGTTAACGTTCGGTTTAAGCGAAAAGGGTTGATGTTCAGCCATTTTGCAATATTTGTTATTAGCGTGGAACTGCTCCCCAGACCCCATTTCAACGGAAAATCAAGGATGGCTTCAAAATAATAGCCGGGAATTCGGGACAAAGCCGGCACGAATTCCACGGCTTTCTTTAACAAATTCTGAATATATAAGGCCTGATTTTCATTGCTGGCCTGAACGATATTAAGGTTTTTGTTGGAAAACACCGCTTCGAGGAAGGGCTCATCCTGGTATATGCTTTGCCATATGATCTTATTATCCTCTATGGGTTTTGCTTTTAACGTTTGTCCTTTCGTCAGGGGAAGGGCCAAAGCTTCCGCACCTTTTAAAACCAGATATTCAGCAGTCAGGAGAAGTTTTCCATTGGAATGGTATTCGTGAATCATATTTTTCCTTCAATAAATGCCTTAACTTTTTCGTGGGTAACCTCTTTATCCTTAAAATAGGCTCTGATCTTATCTTTCATATCCTCATCAACATCAAAAGCCATCAGAATGTTTTCCAGATGGAGTTTCATGTGACCTTTTTGTATGCCTGTTGTGATAAGTGAGGTTATGGCGCTGAAATTACTTGCCAGTCCCACGGCAGCCGTAATTTTCATCAGTTCTTTTGCATCCGGCTGACCCAATATATCCAGTGATTTGGCGGCAAGTGGATGCAGCCGGGTTACACCTCCGACTGTACCCAGGGCCAGTGGGATATTGATCTGAAAAGTAAATGTGTCCTCGACGATTTCGCATTTGGTTAATGAGGTTGGTTTTCCCTTCGTAATACTAAAAGCATGGGCCGCTGCTTCCAGTGCCCTGAAATCATTTCCGGTGGCGATTGCCACAGCATCAATACCGTTCATGATGCCTTTGTTATTTGTAACAGCCCTGGATACGCTATGATTAGCAATTTGAGCCGCTTTTTTAAACTTTTCCGCAAACTGAACTCCGTTTAAAGAAGGGTAAAAATCTTGAAATGCTTCAACCGGGCATTCAACTTTCATTTTGACATAGGAGCCCGGCGTGTAATTGGATAAAATGGACATAAGTATTTCAAGTTTTCCAGGGTGTTGATGATCAACAAATTTCTTGAATTCCTGTGCTGTCTTTTCCAGAACCGAATTGATAAAATTGGCTCCCATTGAGTCAACGGTTTCGAGAGATAATCCAAGCAGATAATAATTATCCATTTCGCTTGTCATATCTGTAATCCATGTTTCGTTTATTCCACCACCCCGTGCATCCATATTCCTGGTTACATCGGCAAGTTTATCCTTAATATCCGCTTCGAATTCCTTAAACAGCGATTCCAGTTCATCAGGTGCTCCATACCACAGAACGTGTACATGACCGCGTTTTGCGGTTCCAATTTCTTCTGTCCGGAAACCTCCATGTTGATACCAGAATTTGGAGGCTTTGGAGGCCGCAGCAATCACTGAGCTTTCTTCAGTGACCATAGGGACCTGGTACACTTTTCCGTCAATAAGAAAATTGGGAGCAATGCCATAAGGCATATGAAAATTTGAAATCGTATTTTCGCTGAATTGTTCGAATTTTTGCTGCAGGGAACTGTCCTGAAAGCGATAATCTTTTAATTCGTTGACAAACGCTTCAGGGTCTTCCATGGTGTTTGCAAGCAATTTTATTTTTTCGTCCCTGTTAAGCTTGCTGAATCCTTTAATGAATTGATTGTCTGACATAATAATTGATTTTTTGGTTTATATGATTTTAAGATAATTATTGGCAAATTGTAAACCTTCTATCTGGCCTTTCGCAAACTGTTTGAGCGACTGATAATCCTCCCTGGCATGTTTGAGAAATCCTGAAGCCATTCCGTAAACTGAAGGCATTTGACTTATATTGATCAAATAATACCCGTCAAGGAAATTTTTAATCCCGCCGGAAATGACCAGGTTTTCCGTTTGTACAGGAAGTTCCTCTTCAAGCAATTGATTAATTAATACGACCATTTCTTCGGCAGTTTGACCGATGTAGGAAAGGGGTTCCAAAAGGCTGGCATTAGCATCTTCGTTTCTCATGAGTTCAATTTTGGCAAAATTGGTTCCGCCAAAGGCCCCGAATTCTATTGCAGTCAGAGGTAGCTGTAACAAGGTTTTAAGACTTTGTTTGCCCATGCCCTGACCCACTTCTTTAACTATGACATTAAAGTCTGCAACATCCAGCAACCTGCTTATGCTGTCGATGGGTGGATGTTTGATATAATCCCCTTCGGGCTGAAGCCATTCCTGCAGAGGATTGACATGAATGATCAGGCCATCGGCCTTCAATAAACTAACGAGATCTTTTAGGGTTTGGATGTCGTCTTTTTCAAGATACTGTTCAATTTGGGCAATGCCCAGATTGGCATAAAACGGAACTGCATCACCAATGATCGGCTTCAGATTGAAGTCGGGCAGATGCCGCTCATCTTTAAGCAGTATATGACAGGATCCCAGCCCCATTCCAAGTCCGAATTCAGCAGCCACGGCAGCCAGATTGTGATTTATTTTACGTGCCTCCGGGGTACCTCCCGTCATACTGGAGATCCATACCGGGGCTTTCATTGTTTTTCCGCCTAATGTTGTTTCGGGCAGGGAACCATTTGGATGTCCACTGATCATGGGTTCATAGAAAAACCGCGTGTCCTTTTCGGATATGGTTGTCTTATTGTTTAAAGCCAGAGAAATATGATCACTTTTTCTGTTATGCATAAAACGGCTGATTCTTTTTAATTAATGTGTTTACGAAAGAGGTTGGTATATTTTATTGATATTTAGTGATTTTTTAAAGATAAAATTTTTTTTATTAAATCCCAATTTTTTTTGAGATGATCAACTTTAATATCTCTGAGGTCCCTTCTCCGATTTGAAGGATACGCTGATCCCGGTAGAACCGTTCCATATCATATTCCTTAATCAGGCCGTATCCACCAAATATTTGCACCCCTTCATCGGCTATTTCTTTTGCAATTTCCGAGGCGTAAAGTTTGGCCATAGCGGCTTCCTTCCCAAACGGCTGGCCGTTTACTTTAAGCCATGTAGCATTATAGAGTGTATTTTTAGCCAGTTCTATCTTTGTAGCCATATCAGCTAGTTTAAATGAAGTGGATTGAAATTTGCCTATGGGTTTGCCAAATTGTACCCGTTTACCTGCATAATCCCGTGCCATTTCAAAGGCACCGATGGCCAGGCCGAGTCCCATGGCTCCAATGGTGAGCCTTCCCGAATCAAGTGTTTTCAGCATGATCTTATGACCTTTTCCTCGTTCGCCCAGTAAATTACTTTCAGGCACCTTAACATTATCGAAGGTAAGTTCGCCGGTATCGGCGGCTCTCCATACCAACTTATCTTTGATGGGCCTCCTGGTATAACCTTCTCTGTCCGATTCCACGAGGATGGTGGAATATTCATTCTGATCTCCGTTCTTTCCTGTTATGGCCTGGAGTGTAATGCCTCCTGAAATCTCCGAAGCCGCATTGGAGATAAACATTTTGGAGCCGTTGATGTGCCAGTAACCATTTTTCAATTCTGCCTTTGTTTGGGTACCACCGGTATCGGAGCCGGCTTCCCTTTCCGTAAGGCCAAAAGCCCATGTCTGCCCTTTCCTGGTAATGGGAGGAAGGTATTGATTCTTTTGTTCTTCTGTACCATACTGATAAATAGGTTCTATCCCCAGAGAATTAAGGGCAGCAACCGTTGCTGCCTGCGAGCCGTCAATCCTGGCCATTTCTTCCACTGCAATGACCAGCGACATATAATCTAATCCTTGCCCTCCGTATTTTTCAGGGATTGCAACACCAAAAAGTCCGTTTTCAGACATCTTTCGGGTTAACTCCGCAGAGAATCTTTCCTCTGAGTCAAGTCTGCGAGCCTCCGGTTTTACCACTTGCTCTGCAAAAGAGCGAACGCGCTGGCGAAATGCTTTATGTTGGTTATTGGTATATGGGTTCATCGTTGTGATTTTTTCCGTTTGTAACTGCTTTACAAGAAATAGGTTTCCATGATAATTTGTCCGTCTTTTACTTGTTCACCTTCTTTTATGGCTATGTGTTTTATCTTGGTATCGTAAGGAGCCAGAATATTGTTTTCCGTTTTCATGGCTTCCACAATGGCAAGGGTTTGCCCTTTTTTAACAACCATATCTTCTTTTACCCGGATATCCAGTACTTTCCCAAACATAGGGGATTTGATCGGTTCTCCGTTTTGGGATTCTTTATGAATGTGTTTTTTCTGAGCTGTGATTTCCTGGTAATCCCTGTCAAATAACTGGAATAAATGTCCGTGAATAAGCATATCGGTTTGGGACTTGTCAATCCTGGTGTAATAGACAGTTGTCCAGCTTTCCTTTGTGCCAATTACAAGATAGCCATCATGTATTTCCGACAGCTCTGCACGGAATGCTTCACTTTCCGGATGAAGGATGAGCATCCGGTTGTTTCTGGTAAAATTAAAGCGACATTCCTGATTGCCTATGGTTAAACTCCATTCCATATAAGGCTGCCAGTAGCCCAGGTGGTTCCAGACATGCTCCCGGGTATTTTTCTTTCTGTTGATGCTTTGAAGAAAAATATAGGCCGCAATCAGCAGTCTGGTATCGGTTTGTTCTCTTTGACCGGTGATGGTTTCAATGAATTGTTTATGATTGTGATCAATCAACCGGGTAGTGAACCGGTTATTCCGGAAAGATTCATCCATCAAAATGGTTTTCAAATAATTCAGGTTGTGGCGAACACCCATAATAATAGTTTGATCCAGGCCTTTTCGCAAAAGATCAATAGCTGATGTTCTGTTATCGTTCCATGCTACTATTTTGGCTATCAAAGGATCATATTCGGGTGGTATTTTGCTGTTTTCCGTTATCCCGCTGTCTATTCTTATCCCCTTGATTTTAGGAAAGACCAATTGGCGGATTGTGCCGCTGACCGGAAGAAAGTCATTTTCCGGATTCTCGGCATATATCCTTGCTTCAATGGCGTGGCCTCTGAAATTTATATTCTCCTGATTCCACCGCATTGGTCTGCCTTCTGCAATTCGTAACTGTTCACTAATCAGATCTGTATTTGTGATCATTTCAGTTACGGGGTGTTCCACCTGAATGCGGGTGTTCATTTCAAGAAAATAGAAATTGATGTTTTCGTCTATCAGAAATTCTACAGTACCAGCCCCTGTATAATTGATTGCGCGGGCTATTTTTACTGCCGCATTTCCCATTTCCCTTCGGGTGGTATCATCGAGGGTGGGAGAGGGGGATTCTTCTAAAATCTTCTGATGTCGTCTTTGCACGGAACATTCACGCTCAAACAGATGCACGTAATTCCCGTGCTGATCACCCAGTATTTGTATTTCAATATGTTTGGGATTTTCAAAGTATTTTTCGATATAAACCGTATCATCTCCAAAATAACTGTAAGCCTCTCTTGCCGTTGATTTTAATGCCTCCTTAAGGTGTTCTTTTTCCCGGACAATGCGCATTCCTTTGCCTCCTCCACCTGCAGCGGCCTTAATTATAACCGGAAAATCTTCATCGGTAATCTCTTGACTCAATTCCTCCTGAGTACCCTTGCTGATGTGAGGGATGGGGATATTGAGTCCGGAAACAAATCTGCCTGCCTCGGTCTTATTGCCCATCACACGAATGGCTTCAGCAGAAGGGCCAATAAAGGTGATGCCGTTTTCCTCACATGCTTTGGGAAATTCAGGATTTTCCGCAAGGAAGCCATAACCGGGATGAATGGCATCGGCTTTACCTTGTCTGGCAAGCTCCATAATTTTCCCGATATTCAGGTAAGTTTCCCTTATGGAACCCCATCCTAGCGAGAGGGATTCATCTGCTTCACTGGTGTGAAGGGCATGTCTGTCCTGTTCTGAAAAAACAGTGATGGTGTATATGCCCATCTTATTGGCTGTGTGGATAATCCTTACGGCTATTTCTCCCCTGTTGGCTATAAGCAATGTTTTGACCGGCTTCATAGTCCATTTATATTAATTTTCGAGCCATTGCGGTTTTCTTTTTTCCAGAAAGGCTTTCATTCCTTCCTGTCCGTCTTCACTGACCCGCGCCTTCGCAATTGCATCAATACTCATATCTTTTATTTCACTGAACCGGCTGGTTCTTCCAATATCATTAATTAGTTTCTTGATTTGTCTGACGGCTTGCAAACTGTTTTTCCCGACTTCTTCCAGTATCAGTTCAAGCTCTGTGTCCAGGCTTTCCTTATTGCCTGAAGCATCTATAAGGCCAATTCGAAGCGCATCCTTAACGTAAAAGGCTTTTCCGGTGAGCATGTAGTATTTGGCAGCATGCTCTCCGGTTCTCTTGATAACATATGGAGTTATAGTTGCGGGAACCAACCCGATACGCACCTCACTGAACCGGAACTGGGTTTGGTTTTCAGCCAGAACGATATCTGAGGCTGCCGCAAGCCCGTTGGCACCGCCGATACAAGCACCATGAACCATTGTAATCGTTGGTACAGAGAGCATGTAAAGGCTTTCAAATAATTGCTGAAGCTTTTCGCTGTCTTTTCGGTTTTCTTCATAAGTATAGTCCACTACTTGTTTCATCCAGTTCAGGTCGGCTCCGGCACTGAATGCCGGACCATTGCCACGGATTACCAGCGCTTTCACCTGAGTGTCATTCTGAATGTCCCCGAATGCTTCTTTTAGTTCATCAATCATCTTGTCATTGAATGCATTTCTTACATCGGGTCGATTCAGGTATATGTACCGAATGTTTCCGGTTGTTTCAACTGATATGGTTTGTAAATTTTTCATTTTTTTTCTGTTTACATTCTGAATACGCCATTATGCGGCTCACCGTATGGTTTGTTTCTTGAAATGGCAATACCTATTGCCAGCACTTTGCGAGTATCTACCGGATCGATGATACCGTCATCCCATACCCGGGAAGTACTGTAGTAAGCTGAACTCTCATACTGATACTTTTCCAGCATTTTGTTTTTAAAATTTTCAATTTCTTGTTCATCAAGTTTTTCTCCGGCCTTCTCCATCTGGGTTTTTTTAATGCTGGTGAGTACACTGGCTGCCTGTTCTCCTCCCATAACCGAGATCTTCGCATTGGGCCACATGAATAGCAAACGGGGATCGTAGGCTCTTCCTGCCATTGCATAATTACCCGCTCCAAAAGATCCGCCAATGATGACGGTAAATTTGGGTACATTGGCATTGGCCACGGCATGGATCATCTTTGCCCCGTCGCGTGCGATGCCCTCATGTTCGTATTTCTTTCCGACAATAAAACCCGAAATATTCTGTAGAAAGACCATGGGAATTTTACGGTACTGGCAAAGTTCAACAAAATGTGCTCCTTTTCTGGCTGTTTCTCCGTAGATTACGCCGTTGTTGGCCAATATCCCAACCGGGTAGCCCATTATTCTGGCAAAGGCTGTGATTAAAGTAGTTCCGTAATCTTTCTTGAATTCCTGAAATTCACTGCCGTCTACTATCCGATTGATGATCTCCCGGATATTGGGCTGTTTTTTAAGATCAACAGGAGCCAAATCATAAAGATCCTCCGGACTGTATGCAGGTTCCCTAGGTTCAGCAACATCTAAAGGTTCTTTATAGGGACGGGGGAGTTTGGAAAATATATTCCTGCAGATATCAATGGCATGCAGATCATCTTCCGCTATATGATCAGCCACACCCGATATTTGGGTATGTACCCGGGCCCCGCCCAGCTCTTCATCGGTTACTTCTTCTCCGGTAGCTGCTTTTACAAGAGGGGGGCCGCCTATAAAGATCGTTCCCTGGTTGCGGACAATAATGGTTTCATCGCTCAGGGCAGGAACATAAGCCCCACCTGCCGTGCAGGAGCCCATCACAATCGATATCTGGGGAATACCTTCTGCCGACATTTGAGCCTGGTTGCGGAACAAACGTCCAAAATCCTCCTTATCAGGAAACACCCTGGATTGTTCAGGAAGAAAAATGCCCCCACTGTCAACCATATAAACTACCGGCAAATGGTTTTCCATAGCTATTTCCTGGGCCCGGACATGTTTTCTTATCGTCTCTCTGACATAAGTTCCGCCTTTTACTGTGGCATCGTTGGCTATGATCACACTTTCCCGGCTATTAATAACACCGATACCCGTTACTATACCTGCCGAGGGAAAACTCCCGCCATACTGATCATTGGCTGCAAGCGGGGAGAGTTCCATAAAAGGAGTCTGAGGATCGATCAATTGTTCAATGCGCTCTCTGGCTAAAAGTTTACCTCTGTTCCTGTGTTTGGTAACCGCTTTTTTACCCCCAGCCTGATGCACTTCATGCATCATTGATCTGTAACGGTACATTATCTCGAAAAATTCGTTATTTTCCTTTTTTGACTTATTATGGGTATCGCTTGCCAATGTTGTCTAATTTTTTAATATCCGTGTGTATCGTCTTATTTGTGAAACAGAAAACAGCTTCTATTGTTTAATATCTAAAAAAATATATTAAACAATTTTATTCAGGGAATTTGTTGTCTTTACTGAAAAGAAAAAGGGTAGGACAAAAAAAAGCCACGCAGAATTTTTGCTGCGTGGCTTTTTTTGTCAGATTAGAAGGCCTTTAGTCTACAATTTCAATCATTTTAAAAGGTATCCGAATGATGGATTCGTAATCTTCACCCGATTCCAGCATATCTTCATCGTCTTCTTCGTAATACCAGTTGATAATTACTTCGTTGCGTGATTTTTTGAGCGACTCCAATTTTTTAAAAATATCCAGAATGCATTTTGAAGAACTTGTGTTGAAGTATTCCAACTGTACATTCACCGTTGTTTTTTTATTCGGGTTTTTTGCATATTCATCAAGCCATTCCACAATAGGACGATAAAATTCAATTGAATTTTCCGGGATTGAACGCCCTTTGATTTCAATGACCCCAGACACCGGATCCAGTTTTACGCTTGGGGTCTTGTTTGTACCTTCAATTGATAATGATTCCATACTTTTATTATTGTTTATTTTCCTTATACATATATTTCGAGGTTAAAAAAAGAATACTCCTTATTGTAAACGGTAAATTTATATTCTATCTTTCCATCCGTCCGCTTTGCCATGTCAACCAACCCAAGGCCAACACCTCCTTTTTGAGTAAATTCCTGATGATTGAGAATACTCTTGTAGAGTTCCTTCAGTTCATCTTTTGATAACGACTTAATCTTTTCCAGTCTTTGCTTTAAGGGTTTGATTTTTTCATTTTTTATAAAATTCCCGGTAGAAACCTTATAATGATCTTTATTTTGGGCAACTACAAATATTCCAAAGTGAATATCGAATTTTCCGTTGCTTGTATCCGGCAGATCATCAATATGATGGTATAAATTTTGCAAACTCTCAACCAGTATATTGTAAAGTTTCTTCTTAATGCTTTTTTTCACAATCATATCCTCCAGCTTGGCATCCATTACTTCAAGAACATTGGTAATTAATTCAGAGGAAATACTGCCTTTGTAAGCCAATATGGTATTCCCCGAATTTAACTGTGAATAAAAATCATCAATGTTGAAGTCCATCCAAGTCTGCAAAAGATATAGCTTTTAAAATTAAAGATTTAGCAAAAATAGCAAAATTGTCGCTGAATGTATTATATATCATCCCGGTTTTATTTATTAATTTGCTTTCTGTTTACGTAAAAATTCCAATCAGGTTTGTTTGTTTTTTAAACTTCCTTCATAAATTTTGTATTTTTGAAATTTACATTCCAAAGGACCGTTGAAAAGGGTCATTTTGTTGGTAGCATGAAGTCCGATACACTTTAGTGCTTGTTTATGATTGCTAAATATCCATACATCATAACCGGTATATTTCTTTTTCAATATATTACCGATTTTCTTGTAAAAAGCCTGGATATCGTGTTCCTTTAATTTATGACCATACGGAGGGTTGATGATAACGGTTCCAGTTTTTTCTGAAGGTGGTTGATAATCTGAAACGGACTGTGGAAAAAGTTCAACGTTTCTGCTCATATTCGACTTCTCCAGATTTTTGCGCGTTATTTCTATGGCTTCTTCCGATATGTCACAGCCATGGATTTTCACCTTACTTTGAGGTCTTGCTCTGAATTGGTTTTTGATGGACCGAAAAAGAGTGGGGTCAAAATCGTGCCAGTTTTCGAAACCGAACGCTTCCCGGTAAATTCCCGGCGGAATCTCGTTTGCCAGCAGTGCAGCTTCGATAAGCAATGTTCCCGAACCACACATAGGATCAATAAAGGGGCTTTTTTTGTCCCATCCCGAAAGTATTATCAAACCAGCGGCAAGTGCCTCATTTAAGGGAGCCTTGACATTTTGGGTCTTGTAGCCTCTTTTATGCAATGAGTCTCCCGAGCTATCCAGTGATAACGTACATTGATCCCCTGATATGTGCAGATTGATTCGGAAATCGGGAAATTTTTTGTTTACGGAAGGCCTTTTGTTGTATTTATTTCGGAATCGATCCACTATGGCATCCTTTGTTTTCAGGGAGGCATATTGGGAATGCTTAAAAAAACCGGAATTTACCACACCGTCAATTACAAAAGTGTTATACAAATTGAACAGTTTCTCCCATTCGTATTGATAAACTTCCCGGTAAAGGACATTTTCTGATTTTGCCTGGAATGTTTTCAACGGGACCAGTATTTTAAGGGCGGTTCTTGAATAAATATTCGATTTATAGAGCATGGATTTATCCCCCTGAAATTTAACCGCCCTGTTCAGTATTTCGGTATTTTCAGCTCCCATTTTCTTCAGTTCTTCTTCCAGAACTTCCTCCAGACCCCAAAAAGTTTTGGCTATGTATGTATTCATTGAATTGCTCTTTTTTCTCTTTAACCCGAGTTATTCTGAATGATTCGGGTTAAGAGACCCTTTCAATAATGGCAGAAATTTACTTCAAATATTTGGCTATCCCATAAGACCATTTTATGGAGGGTTTTGTTTTGATATCCCGCGAGAACAGGTTAATAATGGGTCCGATCCGGACTATCGATCCGTTTCATATACTTCCATATCTTTTATGTGTTCTTCATCTATTTGAAAACGTACTGCGGTTCTTACTTTATGAAATCCTGATATACCCGCTGCACCGGGATTCAGGAAAAGAAAATCCCACTTTTCGTCATATTGGATTTTTAATATGTGGGAATGCCCACATATGAATAGGTTCGGTGATTTTGTTTTTAGCAGACGTTCGGCAGAATCGTCATATTTTCCCGGGCGGCCTCCGATATGCTTCACGAGAACGTCCACCGATTCACATGTGAATTCCTGATATTCCGGCCAAAGATGTCGAATTTCAGGCCCGTCAATATTTCCGTAAACAGCCTTAACAGGTTTAATCAATTCCAGGTTTTCTATTACCCGGTTGTTCCCAATATCACCGGCATGCCATATTTCATCACATGCATTCAGGAATTTAATAAAGCCTCCTTCCAGCACTTTACCGTGGGTATCGGAGATAACTCCAATTTTCTTCATATTTTGGCTTTTTATTTTGGGTGTGCCATCCAAGTTGAAAATCTTTACATTTGACAAAAATATAAAATATGCATCTTTTTTATTCTCCCGATCTGACAGATAATCGCTATGAACTCTCACAGGAAGATTCAAGACATTGTATCAGGGTGCTGCGGCTGAAAAAAAATGATTTAATCCATCTTACAGATGGTAAGGGCAGTTTGTACAAAGCGCGGATTATTAAAGACGACCCAAAGGGATGCATGGTTGAGGTTGTTGAAAAGACCAGTGAATATGGGAAAAGACCATACTATATCCATATTGCCATAGCACCGACAAAGAATATTAAGCGGTTTGAATGGTTTTTGGAAAAGTGCACGGAAATTGGGATTGATGAGATCACACCGCTGATTTGCTTTCACTCGGAGAGAAAACATTTGAAAACCGAACGATCAAAACGGATCATCACTTCGGCGTTAAAGCAATCGCTGAAGACCTATCATCCTGTGCTTAATGAAATAACAAATTATAATGAATTTGTTAATAAGCCTTTTGAGGGTACCAAATTTATTGCTCATTGTGAATCAGGGCAAACCCAACATCTCAAGCATCTTTATTCTGCCGGAGAAGATGTTACCCTTATCATTGGCCCTGAAGGAGATTTTAGTGAAAAGGAGCTCAGAAAAGCTGAAACCTTTAATTTTATTCCTGTTAGCCTGGGCCAAAGCCGTTTGAGAACCGAAACAGCGGGAATTGTAGCCTGCAGTATTGTTAACCTGCTCAATGAATAAGGTCCGTAAAAAAGTTCGTCTCCCATTTTTAAGAGAGAAAAACCGGAGACGAACATCATTTAACAACTTGTGTTTGTTGTTTTAGTACCCGGAACCTGGGTAACTTTGGGCGAAACTTATTACTTCCCCCATTATTTCTTCATCTACCTGTATGGTATTTTTTTCAAGGAATTCAAAAATATCGGAAAAGTTTTCAATTCCCAGAAATTCATCCCTGTCCGGGCTGTAAACCAGTTGATTGGAATCATCTTTCGATGCTGAAGGTGTAAAATGATGTTTCATAGGCCTCTCTGTTGTGATTTCAAATTTAATCTCAAAACGATTGTTTCGGTTTAATTATTGTAAGATAAATTAACAATTATTAACAGAAGAAGGGGATAAATGATTCTGAATGACTATGTAGTGTTAAGATTGAGGTTTTTATTTTTGATCAGTTTTCTTAAATTGATGAGCGCATACCTCATCCTGCCCAATGCTGTATTGATGCTTACATTGGTCTGATCGGCAATTTCTTTAAAACTTAATCCCCCGTAATGGCGTAACAGTACGACTTCTTTCTGCTCTTCGGGAAGATAATCTATGAGTTTCCTTACATCATCAATGATTTGATTTCTGACCAAATCATCCTCAATGGTTTTTTCAGAGAATTTTTGGGAATTAAATATATCCATTTCATAATCATCATTGGAATACATCCTGGATTGTTTCCCTTTTCTGAAATGATCAATGATGAGATTGTGAGCAATACGAATTACCCAGGAGACAAACTTGCCACTTTCCTGGTATTTGCCCTGGTGTAACGATTTAATGACCTTTATGAATGTCTCCTGGAATATATCTTCAGCAAGATGCTCATTTTTAACCATTAATAAAATATACGTATATACTTTATCCTTGTAACGGCTGATTAGCCGTTCAATAGCAGTCTGTTTACCGTTAAGATATTCCCGGATTAATTTTTGATCAGTATTTTCTTTTTCTGCCACTATCTCCTCCTCTTTTTGAATTAATAAAACCTTTGTTTATTAAACAATTATTGCATACTTCTGGTTTAGATTTTATGCAAATAAATAAAAATTTTCCGGAATTCAAAATAATTAATCAAACATATTGTAATTTTGCAATCTTTTACCTATAATGAATTTTCAATAATCATGCCAGAGCGATCAGGCAATCATGTTCCTCAAATAATTGTTAAAGGAGCGCGAGTCCACAATCTTAAAAACGTTGACATTAACCTCCCTCGTGATCGGTTTATCGTAATAACGGGGGTTTCGGGCTCGGGCAAGTCTTCTCTTGCTTTCGATACCCTTTATGCTGAAGGCCAAAGACGATACGTTGAAAGTTTGTCATCCTATGCAAGACAATTTTTAGGTCGGATTGAAAAACCCGATGTGGAGTATATCCATGGGCTACCTCCGGCCATTGCCATAGAACAAAAGGTCAACACAAGAAATCCCCGCTCTACGGTAGGTACATCCACCGAAGTGTACGATTACCTGAAGTTGTTATACGCCCGGATCGGCAAAACCTTTTCACCGGTCTCCGGGAATCTTGTTCAAAGGGATACAGTTACCGATGTTGTGGATTATATTTTTAAATTTCCTGAAAATCAGAAGCTGGTAATTCTTTCTTCACTCAGCCCCCCCAGGAAAGGCGATATGAAGAATTATCTGGATATTTTGGCCAATCAGGGCACTACCCGCCTGGAAAAAGACGGGAAATTTTATAAAATCAGAGACCTCTTGGCTAATGACTCCCATAAAGAAGAAGATTTTACGAATTTTAACGTGGTTATCGACCGGATCAAGGTGAAATATGATGAAGATTCGCAATCAAGAATCGCTGATTCGGTTCAGATAGCCTTCTCCGAAGGCGAGGGGGAGTGTATAGTAAAGGTGCTTGGAGATCAGGATATCATCGAGACGAGAAGTTTTTCCAATCGCTTCGAACTGGACGGCATCAGCTTTGAAGAGCCAACAGAAAACATGTTCAGCTTTAACAATCCGATTGGTGCCTGCCCCAAATGTGAAGGTTACGGGAAGATCATCGGGATAGATGAAGATTTGGTGGTTCCCAATAAAAGGCTTTCAGTGTACGATGATGCCATTGCTTGCTGGCGGGGAGAAAAAATGCAGGAATGGAAAAATCAACTCATAAGACATGCGGATAAATTTAATTTTCCTATACATAAACCTTATTCTCAGCTTTCCGAAGAACAGAAAAATTTATTGTGGACCGGAAATCCTTACTTTCATGGTTTAAATGCCTTTTTTCGACATCTGGAAAGAAAAAAATACAAGATACAATACCGGGTGATGCTTTCCAGGTACCGGGGAAAAACGGTTTGTCCCGAATGTAATGGTACCCGTCTTAAAAAGGAGGCTTCTTATGTAAAGGTAAGCGGAAAATCGCTCCCTGATCTCGTTTTAATGCCAATAGACCGGTTGTACCAATTTTTTGCTCAGATTGAACTGGATGAATACGAAGCAAAGGTTGCAGAACGTATCCTTAATGAAATACAAAGCAGACTTAGGTTCCTTTTGGAAGTTGGTTTGGGTTATTTAACCCTGAACCGCCTTTCATCCACATTGTCAGGAGGTGAATCGCAGCGGATCAATCTTGCCACTTCCCTGGGCAGCAGCTTGGTGGGTTCCATGTACATTCTGGATGAACCCAGCATCGGTCTGCATCCCAGAGACAATAACAGATTGATCAATGTGTTGAAAAGGCTTCAGAAGATAGGGAATACGGTTATTGTAGTTGAGCATGATGAGGACATCATACGCTCGGCAGATCAGATTGTTGATTTGGGTCCCCTTGCCGGCCGGCTTGGAGGAGAGCTGGTATTTCAGGGCACCCCGGAGGAGATCAAAAAGGTGCCCGAAAGCTATACCGGTCAGTTCCTGCTTAAAAAAGATTATATAGAGGTACCCGGACAAAGGAGAAAATGGAACAATTATATTGAAGTGAAAGGAGCCCGGGAAAATAATCTGAAAGGCATTGATGTCAGGTTTCCTCTTAATATTATAACAGTGATCACCGGAGTGAGCGGTTCGGGAAAATCTTCACTGGTCAAGAGCATCCTCACCCCGGCATTGAACAGGTATTATAAGGCAGTTGGACAAAAAGCCGGAAAATACGATGAACTTACAGGAGATTTGAACCTGCTGTATGATGTGGAATATGTTGACCAGAACCCCATTGGAAAATCTTCACGCTCTAACCCGGTGACCTATATAAAAGCTTATGATGAGATCAGGAAATTGTTTGCCAGCCAACAAAGCGCAAAGATCAATAACTTTAAGGCTTCTCATTTTTCTTTCAATACTCCGGGCGGAAGATGCGAAGAATGTCAGGGTGAAGGAGTGATTCAAGTGGAAATGCAATTTATGCCGGACATCACATTGACCTGCGAAGCCTGCAATGGCATGCGCTTTAAGGAGGAAGTGCTGGAAGTGAATTACAGGGAAAAGAATATTTATGAGGTTCTGGAGATGACCATTAATGAAGCCATTGACTTTTTCGGTGGCAAGAAGGGTACCCAGGAAGATAAGGTAGTCAGGAAGCTTTCTATACTGCAGGAAGTGGGGCTGGGTTACCTGAAGCTGGGTCAGTCATCAAGCACACTGAGCGGCGGAGAAAGCCAAAGGGTAAAGCTGGCTTCATTTTTAAGCACGGAAAGTCAGAATACACCCACGCTTTTTATATTTGATGAGCCCACTACGGGCCTGCACTATTACGACATCTCCAACCTGCTGAAATCGTTCAATAAACTGATACAAAAAGGTCATACTGTTGTTGTGATCGAGCACAATATGGAAGTGATTAAATCGGGAGACTGGATCATAGATCTCGGACCGGAAGGCGGTGAAGGAGGAGGTTATATTGTATGCCAGGGAGAACCGGAGGAGGTAGCAGATAACACACAATCATTCACCGGGGGATATCTTTCGGAAAAATTAGGGGCAAAGGCAGCCAAAGGATGATAAACCATCAAAAAAAGCTGATAATCCTTATACATACCGAGCTTTACTGATTTTATTGTGAATATTAATCTTTGACACCAATCATGACCGATACACACCCGCTGACAGGAATCTCGCTTTCCTTTGTGCTGTTATCTACCTTAAGAGATATAAGCACTTCCTGGCTTGAATCGGGTACGAAATCCCATTTGGTTTTATAATCGTCATTTTTATTGTCGTAAATCACAGTTTGGTTCCTATCCTTTACCTGGAAATGGATTCCGGGAATGTTTTCAGAGCCACAAACATATATGCGGTAATTTTTATGGGCATCGAGTGTTTTATATATTTTTGCGGTTTCTCCTTCAGAAAGAATGGATACATGATAATTGCCATCATGAATATATGGAGTGAGCTCTTTTTCACAAACCTTTTTTGCAAAAGGTTTGCATTGACTTTTACCATTAGTCGGAGCCATTATGAACGCCATCAAAAGAAGTATTAAAGCATAAAATTTTTTCATAACGGAACTCCATCCTTTATTTACAAACAATTTGACACATTATTTTAACGTAAAAGTACCTGTAAAGTTTCAGTTCTGTAAATTGTTATATTTTTGTATCGTAAGAAAAAACGGGATGGTGTTATGGAAGATTATCAAAAGAAATTCAGAGAGATGAGGTCAGGATTGAGCAGCAATGACACCAAAATCCTGGCATCTACACTTCAGGAAGTGAAGAAATCGGGAACTTCTGCATTAATTCCCGACTTAATAGGACTTTTGAGACGGACCAATAAAAAAGAGGTTAAAAGTCAAATACTGGAGATACTTAACAATCTGAAGACTCAGGCTTCTGCTAAGGAATTGGCTCAGGCAATCAGAACAAACAAACAGAAAACTCTGCTTTCCTATCTTGTAGCGGCATGCTGGAAGAATGGCCTGGATTATTCCGATTTTATCGATGAATTTATTGATGTTTTCATTCAGTATGATTATTTAATCGCATTGGATGCCTTTACCGTTATCGAAAATTCAACCAGGGACTTGTCAAAAGATTTACTCGAAGAGCGGATTCACAAACTAAAAGACCGGCTCCCTGAAATGGATGATCACAAAAAAGTGCTGACAAGAGAATTGATTCGCATGCTCCGCAACAAAACAGAAGAAGATCATTATGAATAAAATATCCCTGTCATGTATGCCATTGTTGATGTTGAGACTACCGGCCTGAGCCCCAAATACGAAAAATTAATCGATATCGCCCTGGTTATACACAACGGAAAGCAAGTTGTGGATGAGTTTTATACACTGATCAATCCTGAGAAAAGCATACCCGCCCATATTACACGCCTTACCGGTATTACCAATGGTATGGTTAGAGAGGCTCCGAAATTTTGGGAGATTGCCCGCGATATTGTTTTGATGACCGAAGGAAAAACCTTTGTGGCCCATAATGTGAATTTTGATTATCGTTTTGTGCAAAGCGAATTTGCTGAACTGGGATACGATTTTAAAATGAAGAAGCTGTGCACACTAAAGCTCAGCCGCAAATTGCTTCCCGGAAAGAAGTCATACAGCCTGGGTAATTTATGCCGGGAACTTGGATTCGGGGTCGATAACCGGCATCGTGCCTATGGTGATGCCCGGGCAACTGCGATTCTCTTTCAACACCTTATGAGCTTTGAAAATGGCGCAAAGAGTAAGATACGTTCTCCAATATCCGATATGTCTATATTACAGAATCTCCCTGAAGAAACAGGCGTGTATTATTTTTTGAATCATCAACATGAGGTCATCTATATAGGCAAGAGTAAAAATATAAAATCCAGGGTATTGAGCCACTTTCAGGAATCTCCTTCCCGTCGGGCTAGTAATATGATTGAACAGATCGGGGATATCAATTATGAGGTAACCGGAAGTGAGCTTGTGGCTTTGCTGAAAGAATCACACGAGATAAAGGAACAAAAACCTTTGTATAACCGACGACAGAGGAGATCTTCCTCAGATTTTGGTATATATCATTCTGAGGATACAAATGGTTATATTCGTTTGAAAATAGAAAAATTCAGCATAGAGGAAGGTTTGTTGACCACATTCAACTCCCACCGGGAAGCAAAGGAATTTTTGTTTGGTTTGTGTGAACGTCATAATTTGTGCCAGAAGCTTTGTGGTTTGTATGAGACGGAAGGGGCCTGTTTCTATTATCATGTCTCTTCCTGCCGGGGTGCCTGTATTCAGGAAGAACCCCCGGAATCTTATAATATGAGGGCATACCAGGCTATCAGGAAATACGACCTGGATCATGAAAATGTCTTCATAGTGGAAAACGGACGTACAGAAGATGAAAAAGCGGTGATAAAGATTGAAAACGGACGTTATGCCGGGTACGGATTCATCGATGCCGGCATGGATGGATTAAATCCTGATTTATTGCATGATGTAATCCGCTCATATCCCCCAAATCAGGATGTGTACAGAATTTTGCGGAATTATCTTAGAACCCGGAAAGTAAATACCATCATTGGCTATTAAGATTCCATTGAGTTGGTGTTTTAATCTTTGGAATATGCAAAAAACAAAGGATTAGAGCGGCTTGACTGATCCTTTTATAGTTAAGCGAACGTTTTTATTTGATAAATTTGTAATAAACGCTTATATTGGTAAGGCAAGACATATTTTTGTACCCATCATACATAACCCAAATAAAATGCGCAACAAGAAATTTGATTTATTGGTGAACCGGATTATATATCCAAAATTTTTTATATTCCTGTATTTTATGGCGTTCATTTTATTTTTTTGTGGCTGGTCTCCCTGCTCTTATAGCCAGGACAAACGTCCCCGTGAACGAGGCATTGAAGTTGGGGTACTAAAACCCGGTAATTATAATGCCATCATCGATGTCCAGAGCGTTCGGGTCGGTCATGTTACACTCAAAAAAGGTGGGGAAGTTCGTACCGGCGTCACAGCTATCCTTCCTCATCCGGGCAATATCTTCCAGGAAAAGGTCACCGGAGCCATTCATGTGGGCAATGGTTTTGGCAAGCTTGCAGGTAGTACGCAGGTAAGGGAACTGGGAAACATTGAAACACCGGTTATTCTGACCAATACTCTCGCGGTTCCCACTGCTGCAGATGCGCTTATTGATCATGCATTGTCGTTTAAGGCAAACCGGGAAGTGCAATCGATAAATCCGGTGGTAGGGGAGACCAATGATGGCTGGTTAAATGACATTCAGGGAAGGCATGTTAAGAAAAAACATGTGCTGAAGGCCATTGAAAGCGCCAAAGGCGGGAAGGTAGAGGAGGGTAATTTGGGTGCCGGAACAGGGACCATGTGTTTTGGTTTTAAAGGTGGTATCGGCACCTCATCACGTGTGCTACCTGAGGAAAGAGGTGGTTATTCTGTGGGAGTATTGGTACAGACCAATTTCGGGGGTGTGCTCCAGATTGCAGGGGCACCCGTGGGAAAAGAACTAAACCGGCATTATATGAGCGATGAATTGAATGACGATCCCAACGGCTCCTGCATGATTGTATTGGCTACAGATGCACCGGTAGATTCCAGAAATCTGGAAAGAATGGCGAAACGGGCGATGCTCGGTATGGCCAGAACCGGAGGGATCAGCTCAAACGGCAGCGGCGATTATGTGGTTGCTTTTTCCACGGCTGAAGAGCTCAGAATTCCTTACAGAAAGGAAGATCGCTTCAATTCCGGAAAGGTGCTGAGGAATGATGCGATGTCGCCTTTGTTTATGGCAACCATCGAGGCTACGGAGGAAGCTATACTGAATTCCCTGTTTGCTGCAGAAGATATGAAAGGCCGGGATGGCCGCACCGTTGAGGCGTTGCCGGTGAATAGAGTGATGAAGATACTGGAGAGGTATAATGTAGTGAAA
>JAGXLC010000016.1:0-24722 GCA_018334875.1 Bacteroidales bacterium
ACCTTTTTCTTTGCCATTTCAATCATTCTCGGGCTGAAATCAATGCCTGTCAGTTCCACTTGCTCCGGATAGTATGGTATATTCTTTCCTGTACCTATGCCGACTTCCAGGGTATTGCCATCCGCCTGATTTAGCAATTCTTCCCTCCATTTGGAAAATCCCTTTTCCATCGGATATTCAAGGATATCATATATCCGTGCAACCCTGTTGTATCGTTTTTTTATCGTTTCATGCTTACCGTCCATATCATTATATCATTGTATCATTGAAGCATTCATGCATTTCTTCCTAGTCCACCACTTCATAATTCCGCATCATGCCCATGTCCTCATGCTCAAGATTATGACAGTGATAGACATAAATCCCTGTAAAGTCTTCAAACCTCATAGCAACCTGTACCCGCATTCCCGGTAAAAGCAGGAAGGTATCCTGCCATCCTTCGTCAATAAAACCATATTTTACAGTATCCCATACCGAACGGCTAACTCCTGAATGATCCCTTTCGATGATATTAAACTGCAATCCATGCATGTGCACCGGGTGGGGCATTTGCATCATGTTGCCCATCATGCCCATTCCACGTCCACCTCCACCATTGATGAACTCCCATATTTCAGTAGTATTCAGCCTGACTTTTTCCCAGTCGGCCACTTCCTTCATCCCAAACGTTTCCCCGTTGATCACCCATTGCATGCGTTCAAAGGAGAAGTTGAATTTTCTGGGCCTGTCGGCATTTACTGCCCGTGAAACATCTATGGAACCTGGGTCGGAAAGTCTGGAAGGCAAAGGTTTTTGAGGTCCTCTTCGGGAGGATACGCTAAAGGAATAAATATCAAATTCCCTTCCATTGGGGATCTGGGGGCTTCCACCTCCCATCATACCACCTCCCATACCCATGGAAGTTCCTGGTTCAAAGGCAAGGCTTTTCAGGATGACCTCCTGATCCACGCTGTAAGCCGAAAAATCCTTCCAAATCTCCACACGCTCTCCTGGTGAAAGCATCAGGTAGGGTTTCCGAATGGGTTTCTCCAGCAATCCCCCATCGGTGCCTATGGCTATAACATCGCTTCCATCACTCCAGGCCAGTTTGTATATGCGTGAATTGGAACCGTTGAGAATGCGGAAGCGGTAGGTGGCCTTTTTTATCCTGGTATGCCATTCCGGTCGCCCGTTGACCAGCATCCTGTCTCCCAGGAAGCCCCTCATCCTGGCCATACGGTTGTTCTCAAGATATACCAGCTGGTTGTCCCCATCAAATTTCCGGTCCTGTATGATCAATGGCATGTCATAATCGCCCGAGGGCAAATCCGCATATGCCCCTTCAACGATGAACATGCCTGCCAGCCCGTAATATACCTGAGGCCCTGTGATCTGGTCGGGATGGGGGTGGAACCAGTAGGTTCCCGGACGGTTGTTCACCGTAAACTCATAGATGAACTGTTCGCCTTGGTCTATGGCATACATGGGATGGCCATCCATCCTGGGCGAAATATGCAAACCGTGCCAGTGGATCACGCTCTCGCGCGGCAGCTGGTTTTTAAACCGAACCCTTACTTTTTGACCCGGCTTAACACGAATGATGGGACCAAGATAAGTATCGGCCAGCGGATCGACGGTTCTGTCCCCTCCTTTCAGAATACGGGGCTCATAACTGTATACGCTGGTTTTTTGTCCGTCCAGAAGTTGAACCTCTTTCTGCAGGGCTGTCAGTTCGAGGTCGACGTCTGCCCGGAAGTTATTGTCTACCACATTATTTACCTGTGTTCCATTGGCATCGGTAATGGCATCAAATCCTTTCATGATCAAGGGTACACTCAAGACTCCCAATGAAGAGAACGCGGCCACCCGGATAAATTTGCGTCTTGATATATCCATGTCGTTCCTATGTTAATCGTTTAATGATGTTTATACTATAATTAAACAATCCAACCTTCCTAAAGTTGCACACCATGATGAGGCAGGTTTACATCATTTACAGGACTTCCGGCATCTTGAGCGGATTTTCATTGCTGTGGACAAAACCGGCATTAATAATTTTTAACTTTTCTAAATAACATCCTACCACTGCTTTAGCTTCTATACCCGATATAATGATGACAGCTTTTATCCAAAAAAGAGGCCGGTGGCTTTTCCATGTTCTCAGTACTAACAGAAACCGATTACATCGCCAAATGCCCCTGCTCATCCGTTCTCACTTTATATACTTCATCCACTGGAGAAAGGATGATCATCCCGTCGCCACGGTAGCCGGTGCGGGCATTCCTTCGAATGATATCAACTACCTGATCCATGTGTTCATCAGCAACAAGAATTTCGACTTTGATGATCCGGTCAGGATCGGCAAAAGGATATTTCTCACTGATGTGTTCCTTTTCCTGGTCGGAATACTGCCCTGTTCCTTCGCATTCTACGAACGTCATACAGCAAAATCCTTCCTTTTCAAGAGCAAAATAGACTTCTTCGGTTTTGTTATAGCGTATGTATGCTTTGATTAATTTCATGGCTTATTCATTTTTATTGTTTATTATACTCATAGTTCTTCATGTTGATTTACTCCTTGTTTTCAGAGCAATCAACCAGGTCTTTCAACTGGCAGGATGAACATCCCCTGGCCCTTTTTTTCTGCCAATCTTCCTCGAAAGGGCATTCATGAAGTGTAAATTCAGAATCCTTATTAAAAAGAATATGTACTATATACGGTAGCATAATGAAAGCTACCAGTATAGCCGATAAGATCAGTATCTTGATTATCATCGTTCACAATTAAATGGTTTCAATGGGAGACGAAATTCAACCACCTCATTTACAACAATCTGATTGGTCACATTGCCTGTCAAAAAGGAAAATTTGCTATGGTTTCCTTCTTTCAGGCAAATTGGGCATGATGGCGATTCAATCTATACAAGGCAAATATCCCTGGTTCAGCAACGAAGGAAGCCTAATTTAAACAGAATGTGAACTTACAACAGGTAGGATTGCAAACGGGCCAATACTGTTTGAATCTTAGGAAGCTTGAAAGTAGAAAAGGTATAGGCAGATTCCTCATCCGAAGCATCCATCTGAACCAAAGATACGGATGAAGGTGTGTCTTCAGTAACCTGGGCCACGGAAATTGTATGGGTGATGCCTACAAACGAACTTTTCAATTTGATGGAAGTAATTTGCGCATGGCAATCTTCAGCGGGCATTTCGCAATGATCGGCTGAAACTGCCATAGAACTGATTGAGAAAGAAACCGGTTGACAGGATTGCTTAGATAGGGCAAACCCGGCTGTTGTGCTTATCAACAACAAAGAAAGGATAATATGGGTTGCTTTCCTAAACATAGAATTGATTTTTGTTCTACCAAAGATACGTTTCTTTACAAAGCAGTGCATTACATAATTTTTCAAAATAATTGTATAATTTTTCTTTAAAGCTCCTGAAATAGGACCTTAAGGTAATCTTTTGGTTTTAACGCAAATTTCTTGTATCTGTCATTTATGAAAAACAGACCCTTTACATCATTTTTGCAATTTTTTTCAGGCTTCAAATCAATCAAAATACTGTATATTAGCAATTTACATATCAAAATTCACTTCTGTATCTTGTAAGTTGCAAATACCAGGAAAAGCCAAACCCTTTTAGCAAATCTTTTAATATTTTTACAGACTCTACCTTTAAACTGAATAATATGAAAAAACTTATTATTTTTTGCACAGCTATTTTAATGCTGACGTGTTCTTGTCAGAAATCACCTCAATCAAGTGATGAAGAACGGCAATATCCGCATTACAATCTGAGCCTGAAGATTGATCCGGAGACACAAAGGATAAATGTTGAAGGTGATTTAACAGTTAATATAAAAAAGGACTCCATTGAAAAGCCTTTCTTCTATCTCCAGAGAGATTTAGATATCAACTCATTTACGATAAATGGAGAAAATGTAGCCATTATTGATACCAGTGCCTCTGATAATCGTTTCATGCCTACAGCACGCAAAGTATATCTGGAGAAAAAAACACTTTCCATGAAGCAGCCTGTAAAGATTCATTTTTCTTATGCTGGCAAATCAGATGATCTGCCTGATGTTTACGCCAACAGGATCGGGCCGGACTGGACTGAAATTGGCTTGTATTATCCATGGTTTCCCTACAATCCGGACCATTACAAAATGTTTACTTACAAAGTGGATGTCAAATCAAAAAAGGATTATACAGCTTTTGGCCTGGGTGAAATAACAAAGCAGGAAGATTGGACCACCCTTGAAACCACCATTCCTACAACAGATATAGTAGTTTGCTTATCAAAAGATGTTAAGACATATACTGCTGCAATGGGTCAAAATCAACTAAAAATTTTCCATCATGGTTTCACTGATGGCTTATTACAAGAAATGGCATCTAATATTTCCAGTTCTTATATATATTTTAATAAGTGGTTTGGTCGAAAATCTATGGATATAAGTATAATCGATACCAAACGAGAGAAGGGCGGAGGCTATGCACGAATAGGAGGATTGGTATTAGGAGGAGTTAAAGCAGAAAAGTATTTTTCAAATTTAGAGAGATATTACCGGTATTTTGCCCATGAACTTGCTCATTTGTGGTGGTTTAAAGCAAAAACAACCTCATGGGAGGACTGGCTGAACGAAAGTTTAGCCGAATACAGCGCACTTATGGTTTTAAGAGAAGAATTCGGGCAGGAAACATTTGACAGGAGACTGGAAAATAAAAAACAAAAATCAGAAGGCACGCCACCTATATGGAACTTTGAACGAAACAAGGCAGAGTATAAAATTGCCTATAAGGTCTTATATGAGAAAGGGCCGGTATTATTGTCCGATTTAGAGCAAAAAATAGGGAAAGACAAATTCAGAAAATTTTGTCAAAACCTCATTGAAAAAGATATTCATACTACAGAAGAATTTTTGAAAGAGCTCGAATCACTTGAAGGAGAAAAAACTGCTGTATGGTTTAAAGGATTTTTAAAAACCAGATGATGGGTTTCATTGGAAAGAAGACTCCAATTTTTGCACCTTTGGCATCCTTTGATATTTGTTGCCTGCCGGAGATAATAAACGCATTTATTTTAAAACAAATGCGATGCCATCTGATTAAAGCAAAAAATAGGGAAATAAGCAGAATATATGTTTTTCCCGGAAGATCGGTTCTTTTATTGAAAAAAAAGAACTATCCAAACTGGAAGAACAGGGTCTTATAAAAGCCTTTGAATACAACTTTGAACTGGCCTGGAATGTTATCAAAGATTATTCTGAATACCAGGGAGTAGCAGACATATAGGGAAGCAAGGATGCTTTCACACTGGCTTTCAAAAGAGGATTGATTGAAGATGGTGAAACATGGATGGATATGATCGACAGCCGGATCCAAACCACCCACACCTATAATGAAAATGTGGCCAGGAAAATTGCTCAGGATATCATACAGAGATATTATGGACGTTTTCAGAGGCTGAAGGAAAAGTTGGAGGAACAAGTGAAACAATAAAGAAGTGGTGAATATGCCTTACGGTTTAAAAGAAACGGTAATCAATAAGATCAGACAGACGCTTGCTTCCTTCCCTGAAGCAGAAGAAGCCATTTTATATGGATCCCGGGCCAAAGGCAATTTTTCCAATGGTTCGGATATCGACCTGGCTCTTAAAGGAAACAGTCTTAATCAATCGATACTTCAAAAGATTCGCAGAGAGCTCGATGATCTTTTACTCCCCTACACCATTGACATTGCGATTTACCATTCCATAGAAAATCAAGACTTGACAGACCACATCAAAAGAATGGGCATTGTTTTATATTCATCCGGCAGATAAGCATTTAGAACCCAATTACCGAACCTGTTTGGATAAAAGTTAAAGAGAGGCCCGGGTTGAGGCCTGAACTTCACATTCAACCAGTACTGTGTGCCGCTGATCTTTTCGTCGACCAGCGAATGTTCCTCGATTCCCGGAGAAGCCAGTAACTGTACGCTGATATTTACCACGGGCGAAAAGCTGATCAGGCAATAATGAGTTCACCCAATAAAACAGTTTCCTCAGTGGCTCCACCAATTTGTAATTCCGATGACAACATTCCAGACCATTCCGCCAATAATCAGAAGTATACCGAAGGCACGGCCTACAGCTCCTCCCATACTTTCAAATGGCAAGGCTACTAGTAGAATAAAACCAATGACTATGATGGTCCAGGCGTAAACCGCTTGCACATCAATGATCGTTTTTTTGTGTTCAATCAGGGGAATTCCACTCCTGAGTCTGGCCATAGGCGAGATGGGATAACCACAACAGGGACAGTTCTCGGATTCATCCGAAATTTGGTTCTGGCATTTTGGACAACTTATTAATGACATGACTCAAAGCTTTTATGTATGGACAGTGCAATGGTTAAGTTCCAAAATCTCCTGTTTTCATGCTCACTTTGGGAAAGCAGAATATGAATTACCGGCTGAAAACCAGCTTGTTTATAATTAAAACGAATCCCGGATGCAGTTTCCATATACTGCATCCCCAAAAAATATCGAAAAATTTTCCGTCCACGGTGTATCCAGCTCCGTGCATCATCCCGTGTCCCCTCCTCTGCTGCTTGCTTAACACCCATTCAAAACTAATATTTTCAATATAAATCCTTCAAAAATACTACCCATCGAAGGTAAAACAGGGTATTTACTTCCCATCCGAAAGTGGAAAAGCTCGTATTGTATGGTTCCGGAGATAGCCATGTATTCATTCTGGAAAAGTATCGCAGAGCAATCTAAAGGGATAGTAATTTTTATGAAGATCCTTATATATTTACAACTCATTTAAATTAGATACAACCGATCGGATTGCATCGCAAAATCAAACCGCAACCCTTTAACAGCCAATCAAATGAAGAAAATCTTTCAAAAAGCAGGAGTGCTCTCAAAAATAAATTTCCAGCGGGCATTAGACTATGTCGAAGTAATCGATAATAAATTGCCACACCCGGCCACATTATTTGCCTTGCTGGCTTTTCTGGTAGTTATCATCTCATCCATGTAGCCTTATTCCGTCATGCTGGCCCTGGCATGGATTGCGCTGCTGGTAATCTGGATGTTATTGGGAATACCCCTGGGGCCGGACGGACCCTTACATTTACCATAATGTTGATATCACCACAAATAAGAGGCGGTAAACCAGCAGAAGGTTTACCGCTTTTTTAATGCGCACATATTTTGGATGTTGTATAATTTTTGGGTATCTTAAACGAGAAATCCCTTAACCAATATATTGCTTGCATAACTACTGGCAATAATTGAATAGCAGGCTGATACGGATATACAAAACATCCACCCTTCATAAAATCATACCATGAAAAACAACAATTCGCTTGAAAGAAGAAACTTTTTAAAATTATCCTTAACAGCCGCTGTTGGAGGAGTAGCCGGTAAAGTGTTTGGGAATAACTGGAATGCGAATGCAACCGTCAAGGATCTTATGACCCGGGAAGTCGGAAAATTCCCCCGAAGGAAACTCGGATACAGCCAAAGAGAAGTCTCCATCATCATTGGAGCCGGCGATATGTCCACTCAGCTGGTAGAGGCCGGGGTCGAATGCGGAATGAATTACTGGCACAAGGCCAACCGGTGGATGAGGAACGGGGCACCCGATATCATCACCAAAAACAGGGAAGCCCACTATTGCCAGGTCACAGTGGACCGAGTTGGGGGCAATCATTATTCCGGACATTTTGATGAAGAGGAACATTACCGCTACGTCAAAGAGGCTGTCAAAAAAACGGGGTTGGGATATTTTGATGACATGCAGCTGCACTTTGGTTATCACAATGCAGAGGAAGTAAAAAAGGAAAGAGGGTTTGTCCGGGCTTTTGAGCGGCTGAAAAAAGAGGGACTCGTCAGGCACCTGTGTCTTTCCCAACACAGTTATGAAGGCAGTTCAAGGGTAGCCAACGGCGAGAGTGCCGCAAAGGTGCTTCAGGCGGTGATGGAAGACGGCCTTTACGAACACGCCCAGTTTATGTATTCTTATCCCGGCGACCCTGAGATGGACGGGTTCATGGAAAAGGCCCGGAAAAGGAATTTTGGTACCATCGCCATGAAAACAGCAAGAGGCATCGGACGTATGAGGCAGGATGAAGAATTCATGAACAAACTGCCCCAGGGGGTATCACCGCATCATGCCATGGTACGCTGGCTTACTACAGCGACATTGCTCGATGCCGCGGTGATTCGTGTGAGAAACATGGAGGAATTTACAGAAACCTATTCCGGAGCCGGGAAGAAACTGCGTGATGGAGACTTACAGGCCCTGAAGGAGATGACACAGGAGGCCAACCAAACCGCATGCCGCATGTGTGGCAAATGCCAGGTCCAATGTCCCCGGCAGATACCCATATCCGACATTCTGCGCTTCGAGCGGTATGCCATGGATGATAACGACTGGAATAAGGCACGAAAACTTTACGCCGCCCTTCCTGTGAAAGGCAGCTCATGTATTGGCTGCGAAAGCTGCATGCAAGCCTGCCCGTTGAATATGCGCATTCCCGATAAAATTTCAAGGGCTCACGCCATGCTGGCTTGAATGGCTACTCATTCCTGCAATTTTGTCGTTTTTCTGAGTCCGTTCAGGAAAGCCAGCAATGTGGTTATGAGCACGCCGGTGAAGATGGCGGTATAAGATACGGACAGGTCCAGCAGTATTCCAAAAACCACGGGGCCGATGGCTGTGCTCACGACCATCACGGTGATGAAGAAGCTGCGGACCTGCCCGATGATGTCGGAACCATAAAGCTCAGCCAGCATAGCATCCTTAATGGTGCGGCCCGTTCCATGGCCCAGTCCGATGAGGGTCAATGCCACAGGGTACACCAGCCGATGGTCGAACAGGATCAGGGCAAGCAGGCCAAACAGATAGGGGATCATATTATAAGGAAACAACCGGCGGGCGGTAAATCGATCCACCAGTGAACCGATCCCGGTCATGCCCAGGGCACCGGCAATAGCAAAGGCCGAGAGGGAGCCGGCAACCCACTCGGGGCTCCAGCCTTTGGCTTCACCCAGCTTGAGCTGGAAAAAGAAGATGGCCGTATTGGTAAAGCCAATCATAAAGACCACCGGGGTTATGATCCAGAACCGCCTATCGCGCAAGATATCCCTTATATCAACTTTCCTGGTCTGATTTTGGGCCGCATGGTTCTGCATCCGGTAGGCCCGTAGCCGCGTTTTTGAGCGACCCAAAAGAAACAAAGCCAGTGGGGCCACCACCAGAGCACAGGTAAGGGCCGATACCTGCAGGGCGCCCCGCCACCCTATGACGCCCATCAAAAGGGTGATCAAAATTGGAAGGGAAGCCTCACCGGCAGGATGGCCCAGGCTGGCCGCACCGATAGCTTTGCCCCGGTCGGCTCCGAAATAACGGGCCATGCTCGATACCGAGGTATGGGTCATCAATCCCTGGCCAAAAAGACGCAGGCCATAAAATCCCAAAATCACCAGGATCACATGATAAGAAAAGGAAAGCAGCAACAGGGCAACCATCAATCCTCCAATGACCATCAGGGTATATCGTTTTGTATCGATCGTATCAAAATACCCGCCTATCCAGGGCAGGGTCAGGGCGCTGCCAACGGTAGCTACGGCGTAGATGGTTCCAAACTCTGCATTGCTGACACCTAACAGCTCCTCTATCGACGGCACATAAAGCGATAACAGAAACGTCTGGCCGAAACTGGAGAAAAAGGCCAGTAAAAGCCCAAAAGCCAGTAAGCTTAAATTGTATTTGAGAAAATAATTGATCCGCGGTGTCACTAGAATTTCTCCTGCTCGATTATACGTTGAATTCTTATGGTAACTTTCTGATCGTAAGCAATTGTGGAAAATATCCGGCCACCTACTGGTATTATGAGATAACCATCTATTCCATAAAAAAATCAGCTGGCGAAAGTAGCAAACTATTCAGCAAAAACAAAACCCACGCTCTTTCAATCCACCAGGATGTTACACGAAACACTTCCCCACCATGAAGGCATTTGCCCGAATGAAGCATAAGGAGTTCTAAACAATCTTATTTGTCAGATGTTATTAACCAAATAAAAGACAATCTACTATGAACACATTGATTAAAACCTCCATCGCCATTGCATCCTTTCTGCTGCTACAGGCAGGGATGGCACCGGCCCAGCAAATGACACAGGAAAATGCTGAGCCCGAGAAGATCACCAGCGGCTATCAATTTACCGAAGGACCCGTTTGGCATCCTTCCGGATATTTGCTTTTTAGCGACATCCCCGCCAACACCATCTACAAATGGACACCCGGCTCCGATGCGGAAACATATCTCAGCCCCAGCGGACATTCCAACGGGCTGACATTCGACCACCAGGGCCGCCTGGTTCTGGTCCGGCACGATGGTGCCCTGACGAGATATACTAAAAATAAAGGCATTGAAACCCTTGCAGATTCCTATAACGGCAAAAGACTCAACAGCCCCAACGACCTGACCATCCATTCCGATGGGTCGATCTACTTCACCGATCCCCCATTTGGAGTGTCGGAAGAAGACAAAGAACTGAAAATACACGGCGTATACAGGTATTCTGAAGCGAAAGGCCTGCAACTGTTGAGTGATGATTTTGACCTGCCCAACGGCATTGCCCTCTCCCCCGATGAGACCCAACTGTATGTGAACGACAGCCGCCACAACCACATCCGGGTTTTTGACATCGCCCGGGACGGTAAGATTGAAAACGGGCGGTTGTTCGCTACCATGGAATCAGATGCTCAGGGATCAGCCGATGGCATGAAAGTGGATGGGGACGGAAATGTATATTCTACCGGCCCCGGCGGATTGTGGATTTTCTCGCCGGAGGGAAAACTGCTCCAGCAGGTAAAAACCCCGCGCCTGACCAACCTGGCCTGGGGAGGAAAAGACAAAAAGACCCTTTTTATGACTGCGCCCGAGGCCCTCTACAAATTGGAAATGACGACCCGGGGATATATCCCCTACTGGTAATCGCAAAATACGCTTGTTATGATAAACAAAAGGATCCAATACGCAGGGGCCCTACTCCTTGCGATCTTTGTGATGCTGAACATGGGAAAATCAGTTATGGCCCAGCATGACAAGATGAGCAAGAAAAATACCCCCCTCACCCAACCTGGCAATGATGTGTTCGGAACCATCGCAGAGGTTGTGCAAAAACTGGAAGCCGGGGATTGGGATACATTGGCCTGATGGCAACAGGCGCTCACCACCAGCGGCACCACTGGATGATTGCAACGGGTAAAATGAAGATGGAGTTTAAAAACTGATCACTTTATCGCTGTCAACCACCCAATGGGTAAATCAATTCAAGGCAGCGAGCGGGTACATGAATGATTCTGGATGTTACATCTAACAGCGATTACCACTTTTCAATCAGCAGGTCATCGCTCCCCCCATTAATTCTACCAGATTTCTGGAAATGGTCAGTCCCAATCCTGTACCCTCATACTCCCTATTTGTTTAATCTCACCTTTATTGTCAAAAACAGGACAGGCTTACGACCTGCAAAAGTTGTTTGTTTATCAAAACAAAAAGCCCCTCCTATTGCTGCCTAAAACGGCAAAAAAAAATGCCGGTTGAAAGGAAATCAACCGACATTTGATCTTTAAGCATACGAGTATATTATAAATCACCCGGGCCTTCCAGTTCCACCTTTTCAAACATCAGGTGAAGGAACCCGTGTCCTGCCCCGGCCACTGGTGAAGGATTGCCCTGCATATCCTGCGGAGGTAAAATGATATGTGCTTCTCGCAGATCCGGGGAATGATCCGTCTCATCAGTATCGGTGCTGGTTATTAATTTCAGATCGGATGTTCTGACTCGTGACGATATCATAATATGAATCAACCGGTCTGCAGCCAGCACATTACCCTGTCCGTCCTTCAGATCGGTTTTACCCCACAGGGTAATATACGATTGAAGCTTGGGCATCAGATTGGTGCCAATACCAGTATTCCCGTGCATGGTCTTATCCAGTCCAACGCCGCCAAAAAAGGTGTGATCGCCTGCTCCTTTCGCTTTATGGATCACCTGAATCTCATCAATGGCAAAGGCTTTGCCGTTGGGTCGTTCATACTGAAGGTCCATTTTTAACACACGATCTTTTGAATCCTCTGAATCTTCCTCATTCAGATCGATTACACCCAGAGTATATTCACCAGCTCCTATACCGATGCGGTTGGAAAATGGAGTGGGTGACATATCCGGATTAATAGCTGCAGGACCGGGAAGAATCTCATAAGCCGTTTTCCAGTCACGGTTGGCATCTTTCAATACCACATTTTCAAACATGATGTGCAGAAAACCGTGATTTGTTCCGGGTATAGGAGACGCATTGCCTTCGGTGTCCTTGGGTGGCAGCATAATATGAGTATGAGCCTCACGGATGTTGTAATCGGACTTGTCCTCATCGGTGCTGGTGATCAGGTTGAGCTGATCATCCCTGACATTGGTGGTGGTCATGATATGAATCAAACGATCCCGGGCAATCACCTCACCTGTTTCGGCATCCTTCAGGTCGGCCTTACCCCACAGCGTAATGTAAGACAACAGCTTAGGCATCAGGGGAGTGCCAATACCCGTATTGCCATGCATCACCTTATTCTGGCCAACACCGCCAAAAAAGGTATGATCACCGGCTCCCTGGGGCTTATGAATAATATCAATTTCATCAATCTGATAAACCCTTCCATCGTTGCCGGCAAATTGAATGTCAACATTCCTGACGGCATCTCTCGAGTCAACCCCGTCGGTTTCACTGCGATCCTCAACGGTGAGGGAATAAGATCCACTTGCTTGTTGAGTATTGTTGGAAAACGGGGTTGGATCCATGGAAGGATTGATGGCAGCTGGTCCGGGTAAGATCTCATAAATCATACCTTCTTCACTGCTGGCGCTGGTTTCGAACTCTACCATATCAGAGTAGTCGGCCCAGGAGGCCGCATTATTATCTGAATTCGGATTTGGACCCGGAACTTTTTCTGTGACTTCCTCACTGCAGGAACTAAACAAGGCCACTGCAATGAGCGCACTCGACAATATTTTTAAGGTTCGTCTCATAATAAAAAAAATTAAAGTTTAACAATGACTTTCGATCCCATGGGATATCTTCATATTTGTACAACCATAGTCGAGGCCATTGCGTAAACCTTACACTTCAATAAAAAAATTTAGAAAAAAACTGAATAACAAACAACAAAAGCACCGAATAACAAAGGCCACCTTTACCTTTGACAACGACTACTGCCTGTACTTTGTCAACCCGCGTAAGTTAGGAAGATTCTAAATCACTGACAACATACATGCCTTCATCCAGCAGGCGAAAATCGGCCCGGATGCCCTTGTTGTGCAGGTTACTGGATGGGGAGTTCCGTGGAATTTTTGCCGGCACATTATGAAGTCAGATTATTTTCAGTAATGAATTATTGTATTAAAGATGACTTTTCATTTTCAAATATTCAATATAGTTGAATCGTTTGTGCATGAAAATCATTCAGGATAAAATCATAAACATTAAAATGTCAGTACTTTAGCATCACCTTTAAGATGTTTTGTCAAGGGTTTTCCCATTCCCTTTACCTCAAAACCTAAGGCTTTTAGTTCATCGACCACGTTATAGCTGCTGGCGCAAGCTATGCATGCTTTGAGTACTACCCCGTCCTGTTGCATTTCCTTTACTTTTTCCTGCAGCTTTTGATTTTCAGAGATCAATTTTGCCGAAGGGCCCCAGACGATGAGGGTAACCTCTTCGAACCATTGATTTTTACTGGCAGCATGGGTATACATGAAAGCGACCCGTTCGGCTACATAGGGATCTCCGCTTGTCCAAAGAACTACAAGCTTATCGGAAGATTCCGGGTGAGGGTTATCTTGCGCTATAGATTTTAGATTTACAAGCATTAAGACGCTTAGGATCGCGAATAATAGAATTTTACTTTTCATAATGGACATGTTTTTAAATATTGTTAGCATTTGAGGGGATCTTTGCATAAGGGTTCTTCCCAACTATACTGTCCGTTGAGTGAAATTGTCATGGTTAAAAACAGAATAAATAAAAGATATTGATGCAGGTTCCAAATTTTAGCCATTTGTATTTTAGTTTTTCAGTTCATTCAGCACTGCCAGTAAAAGTCCTGCGCTTATCCGGGTTGAATAGTCGGGGTTGATGTATTCAAACAATATGGTACCCGAAGTATCAACAACGAAAACAGCAGGCACAGGAAGGAATCCTTCGTTTTTTCCGTTGGATCTGTCTTCTAACATCTCCTGATATCTTTCCGGGGGTTGAAAGGCCAATCCCATTGCCTTTGAAAAATCCCCGTTGGCATCGGAATACAAGCTGTAATTCAGCCGGTGTTTTTCGTCTGTAGCTTGAAGATTTTCAGGTGAATCCGGGCTGACAGCAATCAACTGATATCCCAGGCTAAGAATTTCCGATTCGGCCTCCTGTATTTCGGCAAGATGGGCGTTGCAATATGGGCACCATCCTCCGCGGTAAACCAAAAGGACCGTTGGTTTTTTTTCTATGATGCCGGATATTTGATGCTTTTCCCCGTTTGGCGCTTTTAATAGACCCTCCGGGATTTTCTCTCCATACAGGAGGGGCGAGATGTCTTCGGCCTTTTCAGGTAACTGAGCAACCGTTTGCATTTGGACCATTGAGGTTAGTAATGCGATAAGCAATAGTAGTTTTGTCATGACGGTATAATTTTAAATTTTGACACAATCTCCGGGTTAATTACTAAGCAATCGCTTAGTATCTGGTAAAAAAATTATTTTATATTCATAAAAGCTAGACGGATGATATCATTGATCTGTTTTTCAGATAATACTTTGGCGCCTACTGACAAGCCTTGCATGATGCCCAACAGGTAATTCGAATATTGGTCCGGGTCTGTCTCAGAAGAGATTTCACCGGCTTCAACAGAATTTATCAATACCTTTTTCATCATCTTCTTAATAAAGTTGAAATAATTCTGAAGCTCAGCGGCCACTTCCGGGTCCTTATTTCCAAATTCTGCAGTGGAATTTACCACGAGACAACCTCTGGTGGTTTCACCATTTCTTACTTGCCGGGAAAAATTTTCGAAGAAATGCTCCAGGTCATCAAGCCTTGCGTTGGGCTTTAACAGTGGATGAAATCTGTTGGTTTTGACATATTCCCGGTACTTCTTCAATGCTTGAACAAACAACTTCTTTTTGTTAGTAAAGGCAGAATAAATGGAGAACTGGTTAATGCCCATCTCCTTTTCAAGCAGTCTTACCGATGTAGCCTCATAACCATGGCTCCAAAAAACCTGCATGGCCTTTTCCAGTACTTCTTCGTCGCTATATGCTTTTTTGCGTGGCATTCAATACATTTATTACAAAATAAGCGGTCGCTTAGAAATAAACAAAAGTATCAGGTCTTTTGTTTGGAAGGGCAACGCACCGAACCGTAGGAACAATATACACAACAGTCGCCGGGTTTAGGCCTTAAAACCGAGTGACAATTTTCGCACTCGTAAAAAAACTGGCAGGCCTCTTCGGGCATGGTTTCTTCTTTTTTGTGCCCGCACTCAGGGCATCTGATGATTGAGTTGAGCTGGATTTTCATCATTCGCTCCCCGTTTGATTTATTCCGTATGAAATCGGATTTTATACACAATAAAACAGGTCATATTGTTTGACCCGTCTAAAAACTGATCACTTTATCACTGTCAACCACCCAATGGGTAAACGCTGCCAGAGTACTGATCTCTGTCCCTTCTATGAGCGTTATGTTTTTTAGTCCTCGTGCATCGGCACAGGTACCGCATAACTTCACTTCAGCGCCTTTTTTGATTGCCCCTTTCAAAAACCGCTCGATGTTATAATATCCCTCAGGTGTTTTTTGGCCGGGTATGGCGCAAAAAACGGCATCTGCCATTAGGAATATCCGAACTTCCGTGTCTTTGTGTTCCTTACCAAGCTGACTGGCAAGACGCAATGCGTTGTAAGCCTTTTCTGTTCCGTAAGGTGCGTCGTTGATAACAATTAATATCTTCATAACATATTTAATTTCAGGTGATTATTTTGTTGTTTGCAATGGCTATATGTAACTTATCCCGCTGGGGCGGGAACGTATCAGGTTTTTAACTATATAATTGTAATGCCTCCCTCATCATTTTCCATATTCAAACAACTTCCAATTATCATGACAAATAAAAACATTATTCAATACATCTAAAAAAAATGTCTATTCCGTTCAATTGGTAAAGTATAAACCAAAACCTCGTCAGATTGTTAAAAAATTAAATGCCTATATTATGTTCAGAAAATTCATATATACCGATCCCTCCCGTTCTACCTTCATCATCCGCCTGATGACAGGGGCTGTTTTCCTGTCCGAAGGGATACAGAAATTCCTTTACCCGGCTATGCGGGGCGCCGGCCGTTTTGATGGCATGGGATTTCCTGCTCCCGATTTTTTTGGTTCTTTTGTAGGGGTGTTTGAAATCCTCTGCGGGATGCTTTTACTTGCCGGACTCTTTACCAGAGGGGCAGCCATGGCCATGCTGGTTAATATGACAGTGGCCATTGTGGTGACCAAAATACCCATAGCATTTGGAGAAACCTTTGGACCCTTTGTTTTGCGTGATCTGAATACTTACGGGTTCTGGAGCATGGCTCATGAGATGCGGACGGATTTTGCCATGTGGCTGGGAAGCTTGTTTCTGCTGATCAAGGGAGCAGGAAGGTATTCCATCGACAGGCTCATCATATAATCCATTTCTTGTGGATGTTTTTCAGGCTGATGGAAAACAAGGCAAATCCAAAGGCAGCGATAATCAGGAAATCCAGCCAGAGCGGGAGGATATGCTGTCCGTGTATGGCCCCGTGCAGGATATCCACCCCATAGGTCAGGGGCAGGGCAAATGAGAGCGGCTGCAGGATTACCGGCAGGGAAAGCACCGGAAAAAACAGGCCGCAGAGAAAGATCATGGGAAACCGGAAGAAATTGGAAAAGGTCTGGGCCTCGAAAACCTCGCTCACCGACACGGCAATGAAAAGTCCCAAAAAGGTGGAGACAATGGCGATTAGCACAACAGCCGGCACCACCGCGCCCCAGGATACCTGCGAGAGATCGGTAAGAAAGGCCGCCGGGATAACCGGCACAAAAGCATTGACGATCCCAAACAGGATGGCTCCGCCCGTCTTCGAGAGCATCAACAGCTCCAGGGAGATGGGCGCCAGCAGCAGCCGCTCAAAGGAGCGGTTTTTCTTTTCAAAGGTCACGGTCACCGCCAGCATGGAGGTGGTACCAAACAAAATGGAGATGGCCATCACCCCGGGAAGCACTTCAATGACATTCTCCAGCCCGGTGCCCGAGCGGATGAAAAACATCAGCGTCCAGGCCAGGGGGAAGATCAGCCCCCAGCTGATGTTGGGCGGCTTGAGGTAATAGCCCTTCATATCCTTCAAAACAATGTTTTGGAAGGCGATCCACCGTTTCATGGCTGACCTCCGTTTTTTTCCGTTCGCATGGCATCGCTTTCAATGCCGGTCAGATCTACAAAAACATCTTCCAGCGACGGTTTGATCTGGCGGGCTTCTGTGACTTCCGCCCCTTGTTCTTCGATGAACCGGACCACCGGACCAATGCCGATGGTTTGAGCGGAGTCGACCCGCAACTGTTGGCTGGAAACCGGACGGAAAGTATATTCAGGGAAAGCCTTGGCCAGGTTACCGGTCAGACCGGAAATATTTTGATCCGCCTTAATGAGCAGCCCTTTGCGCTGCTGTATCGGTTGCAGCAACGTGGAGACGCTCTCATTGCGCACAATACGTCCGTTGACAATAAAGGCAATGCGTTCGCACAAGCGTTCGGCTTCTTCGATGTAATGGGTCGTCAGAAAGATGGTGGTGCCGCCCCGGTACATCTCGCTGATAAGCTGCCTGATCTGTCGGGCGCTGGCCACATCGATGCCTGTGGTGGGCTCGTCCAAAAACAGGATCTCCGGCCGGTGGATGATGCCTGCGGCAATGGTCAGCTTGCGTTTCATGCCCTTGGAATACCCGCTGAACTTCCGGTGGGCAGCCTCCTGCAACCGGAACTGACGCAGCAGATGATCTGCACGCCTGCCTCGTTCCTCTTTCTCAATGCCATACAAGGAGGCGCAAAAACACAGGTTGTCATAACCCGTGAGCTCGGGATACAGGTTGCTCTCATCCGGCACCACCCCGATCAGGTGTTGGGCCGCCTTGGGATCGGCCGAACAATCCAGGCCGGCAATGCGGATGGTACCCGCGTCCGGTCGGGCCAAGCCGGTGAGCATATTGATGGTGGTGGTTTTGCCTGCCCCATTGGGCCCCAAGAAACCAAAAACCTCGCCGCGTCTTACATCAAAGGATATGCCGCTGACGGCTTCTACCTCCTCGAATTTTTTGGCCAGGCGGGATACCTCGATGAGTTTCTCCGGTTCAAGCGGACCGTGTTTCATAAATGGACCTAAATGAGTTTATGCAAAACTACTAAAAATATATTTTTGCCAACCGCAAAAAATATCTGTAATAAAACGGAGGTTGCGGTGTCATAAACAACTAGAACCGTACATCACCAAATTGAATGATTATGCGTAGATATCTATTGTTTGCTTTCATTGGAATGATCCTTAGTTCCGGAGTTTTAGGTCAGCAAGGTTCAAAAGGCCGGGGGGCCATGTCATCGCGGCAGGGAAAGATGGAAGGCCGGGTCTTGGCAGAAGGCGACGGACCGATGGAGTATGCCAACGTAGCATTATATAAGAGCGCCGATTCCTCCCTGGTAACAGGAACAGTCACCAACGCGGAAGGCAAATTTGTACTGAAGGAAATACCCTTTGGCCAGTACTACCTGGAAGCAAACTTCATAGGCTTCAAAAAGAAAAGGGTCGACGACATTCATATTAACGGGAGAAATCCGGATCAGGATCTGGGCAGGCTTTTCCTCGAGCAAACATCCCAAAACATCGAAGGGGTGGAAGTAACCGCCAACCGCCCCCAGGTCAACTACCAGGTCGACAAAAAAGTGATCCAGGTTGCCGGAGATTATACGGCCGAGGGAGGTTCGGCCGTCCGGGTGCTGGAGAATGTGCCGTCCATTCAGGTGGATATTGAGGGCAACGTGGAGCTTCGCGGCAGCTCCAATTTCCGGGTGCTGATCGACGGCAAACCCACCGTTTTGGATGGAAGTGAAGCGCTTCAGCAGATCCCCGCGGGAATGATAGAGAACATTGAGATCATCACCAACCCTTCGGCCAAATACGATCCGGAAGGCACCACCGGCATCATCAACGTGATCATGAAAGAAGGCAGAGGGGCCGGCCTCAACGGTATGGTCAGGGCATCCGCATCGACCAGTGGCTCGATGGAGGGAGGAATCAACATGAACTATCGTTTGAACGAGCGGCTTAACCTGACTACCAGCATCAATTACCGCGACTTCCAATTCGATATGAACGGCCTGGATGAAAGACTGACCTTTCGCGGAGATACAGCCTCGGGCATCGATCAGCACATGGAAAACACCATGAACAGAAAATCCTATTCTTTTGAAACCGGCCTGGAATATTCCCTTTCGAAAAACAGCTCCCTCTCCCTCTCCGGTGGCCTGGGGTCATACGGCTTCGGACGAGACGGAACAGTATGGACGGAACGGTACACCAACCCGGTTTCAACTACCGAATATGAAAAAACCGTATCTGAATTCGATTTGGAGAGTAATTATTACGACATCAACCTGGATTACCAGAACCGTTTTGACAGCAAGGAGCACAAGCTGAACGCCTCCCTGTATTATTCCGGCTCGGATAATAAAGACCTGAACACAAGCAAAGATTTTCGAACCGACAGCGCGTGGGATCAGGTTCTGGCAAGACCTGACGGGCTGAGAACCTATGAATCGGGCAATGAACACCAGCTGCGGGCCAAAATTGACTATACCCGCCCCACTCCCATCGGTAAGCTGGAAGCCGGTTACCAGGGAAGATACCGCATACAAAATTACCACTATAAGCTTCAGAACCAGCAAGACGATCAATGGATCAGCGATGAAGACCATATTACCGATGCCGACTTTTCAAGGCTGATCCAGGCCCTGTATGCCACCTGGTCTGGCAAACTGCTGGGCATAGACTATCAGCTCGGTTTAAGGGGAGAGTATACCGATCGCCTGCTCAACCAGCAGACCCTCGATGAAGACTACCGGATACACCGTTTCGACGTGTTCCCTACCCTGCATCTTACCAAGCGGTTCTCACAAAAAGACCAGCTTTTCGCCAGTTACAGCAAAAGGATCAACCGGCCAGGCAGCTGGTATCTCGATCCGTTCAGAAGGTACCGCGACCAGTATAATGCCCGTACGGGCAACCCCGGCTTAAAACCCGAATATACCGGTTCCTGGGAGCTGGGGTACAAGAAGATCTTCGGTAAGTCATCGGCCACCCTGGAAGCATACCACAGAAACACCGCCAATGGCATCACACGAATCCAGCAGCCCACAGAAGGCGACCTGATGATCCATACCATGGAAAACATTCAACAGGAACAGGCCACAGGCCTGGATCTTTCTTTTAACACCAGCCTCTACAAATGGTGGAACATCAATCTTACCGGCAGTTACTACAGGTATTCCATCAGCGGCGATGTAGTGGAAGAGGGTGTTCAGCAAAAAGGCAACCAATGGAATGCCAGGTACAACAGCACTTTTAAGCTTCCCACCGGAACCCGGATCCAGTTATCGGGAAGGTACAGAGGCCCCTCCATCACCCCGCAGGGAGAAAGAGAAGGCTTTTTCATGGCCAATGCCGCGGTCCGGCAGACCATTATCAAGGACAAGCTCTCGTTTACGGTCAACGGTATGGATCTTTTCCAGGGAAGGAGAAGGGAGATGACCATCACCGGTAACACATTCGAGAATTATATCCTGCGCCGGAGGGAATCGCCGGTGATCAGCTTCAACATCAGCTATACCATCAACAACTATAAAAACGGCCGGCAAAAAGGCAAAGGGAAAGATCAGGAATACGAAGGAATAGAGATGTTCTGATAAACCGGGAGGGCTTTCCGGCCAGGAGGAAATGAGTTACCGGCCCTTTGTAACAATGGGCTTGTATACATTGATGGATTGTTTGCCCCCCTCATGCTTGAATAATTATCCGTTTTTAAATATATTGTACCCTGTAAATGGATTGAACAGTTTGTTGCGTTCATGAAGTGTCGGTGATTTCATTGTTCGCATCATCTCATTGACAGAACAGCCTGCCAGTGAGAATCGATCCATTTGGGTTGAAAGAAAAATTTCTCGCTGATGGAGTGATCAATAGAATAGATTATGTCAACAAAGAGTGTACAATTCAATAGAGAAGAAAAAATCGACTTCATGGTCGAATTAAGGAAGCGAGTGGATGAATATTTCCAGCAAAACGAACTTTCCAAACATGCAGACGCCAACATGGTAGCGAAGTCCATCGTTATGGTGGCATTATACCTCGGGCCTTATTTGCTGATGGTTACCGGAGCGGTATCCTCCACCCCCCTCATTCTCATGTGCTGGGTGGTGATGGGCATTGGCATGGCCGGGGTGGGTGTAGACATCATGCACGATGCCAACCATGGCAGTTATGCTAAGAGTAAATCCACGAATCATTGGCTGAGTAAATCGCTGTATATTTTGGGGGGACTTCCTGAGGCATGGCAAATTCAGCACAATACCATTCACCATGCTTATACAAATATCGACGATTATGATGCTGATATTGACCCGGCGCCAATGTTACGTTTTTCTCCTCACAAACCTGTCCGCAAAATTCACAAATACCAACATCTTTATGCATGGTTCCTGTACGGACTTATGACTATTCTGTGGATCACCACCAAGGATTTTCAGCAATTGTTCCGTTACAGCAAAGAGGGATATCTTGCCCAGGAAGACAAATCTTTCAACCAGCTAATGACGAAACTGGTGATTACGAAAATCATGTACTATGTCGTTTTTATTGTTATTCCCCTGATTGTTCTACCCATCCCCTGGTGGATGACCCTTCTGTTCTTTTTTATAATGCATTTCATAGCGGGGGTTTTGCTCAGCATCATTTTCCAAACAGGCCATATATTACCTGATTCAGCATATCCCCTCCCCGATGAAAATGGCAACCTGGAGAATAACTGGCTTGTGCATCAGTTACAAGTGACCTCAGATTATGCTCCCAACAACAGACTGTTAACATGGTTTCTGGGCGGATTGAACTACCATGCCATACATCATCTGTTCCCCAACATCTGTCATGTGCATTACAAAAAAATTTCCTTCATTGTAAAGGAAATCACGGATAAACACGGGGTAACCTACCGTGTACAACCTACCTTCAGCAAAGCAATAGGCAACCATGCAAAAATGCTTAAACTACTGGGAAAAGGACAATATGCTTCGCATTAGGAGGGTTATTACTCCATGCGGTTGATACTTCCCGTTTGTTTGCAAGCCCTTTTCATTTCCTTCATGCCCTGAACCCGCTCCAATACTGAACAATAAACACACGAAGCAACAGAAACACTGCTCCACAGGCCTTTCGAGCAATTTACAAACAAGGTTTTTTCTGCAAATCAGGTAGTTTATCTCGTGGACTACTTCTGTTTTTATATGATGCCTCTCCAGCATGCACACTCTATTTTGTCAATTTTTTGTGTAATGCCTTCAGTATGTGATTATGGCCTGGGTCTTCACGGTTCATGTGGATCAATAGCAAACGAGGATCTTTTTCACTTGCACTCCGCGGACTGTTGCATCCATCAGAAGTCGTATTTAAGTTTGAAATAAACCATATCGTTTTGATTAAACCTGCCGAACCGGCCTTCTGTGCCGGCAAACAGGTTTGCGCCTGTAATCAGATTCACACCGCTTGCCACCTCATAGGTGGCTTTTGGCCGGATGAGTGCGTCATTGTTTTTAAAGCCATAGTACATAAAAAATTCAAGTACCAGCTTGTCGCGAAAGAAATCCTCCTGTACCAGGAAAGTCATGGTATTCTCGAATTCCTCCTGCTCCATGGATTCATCATGGTCAAAAACCGCTTCCTGTATAAATTGGGTGGAGAAATTGACGCCCCCGATCAAAAAGTCGAGCCCCACCAGGTAATGGGCATAATCTTTTTTCACGATCCCGTCCGGGTTGGTGAAATCATTAACAGTAAAGCGTTTATCATGATAATAGGCACCTTCACCCCTCAGGACCACACCGCTGATCTCGGTACTGAAACTTCCTCCGCCTAATGTCAATCGGTGATGTTCAGGATAGATCACTACCGAATCCAGCATCTGGGCCTGCGGGTTCATGAATCGCTCCATATGCATGGCCGGATCGTCGTCCCACGTATAACCGCCCATCAGTTCCAGATCAAAGTCGGAGGAAAGCAGCGAATATTTGACAAACAGCTCGCTGTTCTCTATGCTCGGCGAAATATTTTTTTCCGATTTGTCCATCCGGGCAAATTCCGGGAACCTGTCCGGGAACCAGATAGATTCACGATCGGGGTAATGGGTAGGAACAAATTCAGGTACCCATACCAATTCAAAGGTGTTGTTGCCCATATAATAATCCAGTTTAAGGGAAGTGATGCCCATACGTATCTCCTCAAATTCAGGCAGCAGAAATTCTCTGAGGTCTTTCGGGGACACCACGTCGGTTATAAACACCCCGTCTGCTTTACCCCAGATAATCTGTTGCTTTCCCAGACGGATGTCCATTCTCTCGAAAAAGAGGTCGATGTAGGCCTCTCTAACTCCATAATCCAACTCTTGATTGGTGTAATGATACACATAGGGATTCACTCTGAATCCCATATCCATTCCGGTCTTTTCCAGCTCCAGGTTAAAAGTGTTCTGAATGATGGAGAACTCCCCTCCCTTTTCAAGCAGAGAGCCGGTATAATTTCGAACATATCCACGCAGTTGGGTATCCTGAGCGAAGGTTATACTTGCCAGCATAAATAATATACCCGTGCTGAACAATATTTTTTTCAGTGCAGTCATAAGCTTTATTTTTAAGTTTTAAAGAAATCCAATGCCGAGCCCTTCCGGAGGTTCTTCTCCGGAAGGATTTCAGCAACTTGTTTTTATATTCCTCTCGACATCATGCGTTCAGTAAAGTATGAATCGGATATTCCGGTGTTGATCTCTAAATCCTCGAATTTCATGATCGTTTTATGATCTTTCTGATCGTTTTCCATCTCCGTATGCAGGATGGTCCAGAAGCCCCGGACCTGATCGTACTCTTTCACCATCAGCGTCTTCAGGAAATCTCCGTCGTCATCATAAAACTCCTTTTTCAGACCGATCCACTTGTCTTTGATCACCCAGGTCACGGTTTTGGAATACATATAACCGGATTCCTTCGGCGTGCTTTCCACTACGTAGCATTCTTCACCGTTCAATGTCTCCGTCCTGAGCAATTTGTGCTTATCCTCATCGGGATGGCGTTCACCCAGGTCATCATAGGTAAAATCGGAGCCCATGAAATAGTCGTCTTTGTTGTTGCTGGATATTCGTTTCACCTTTTTAAGCGCCGGCAAATAAATCCACTGATCATCATCCTTTGTGGGATCATCATAGCTCCAGTTCATGAACGAGGTATTGCGTACATCTGCCGGGGATAAGAAAAACATGATCTTTTTTTCTTCTTCTCCATAATCTTTGTAAAACTGTTTCAA
>JAGXLC010000016.1:25338-30832 GCA_018334875.1 Bacteroidales bacterium
AGCGGGATATTCAGCACACCCATAACGCCAAAGCTCAACAGGGCAGTAATGGTAATGGGAACAGCCCCGATCAGCCCTATGGATATTTGTCTGAACATCAATGTAAGGAGTATCACAATTAATACCAGCGAGAGCACAAGGCTCTTAATTTGCCCTTCCAGGATCAGATCGGTAAAGACCAGCGACTTGTATCCTGAACCGGCATAATTAATGTCTACACCCAATTCCTGAAAATCATCTTCAAATTTTTCTATCCGGCTGATTGCTGCCTTCAACGATTTCGAATCATCTTCCTTAAGCTGGTATTTAAGATTGGCCTGGTTGTAATCGTAATTGACCTCCTTCCACAGATTGTCCGGGTCGCCCGACATCTCGTACAACAACAGATACTGGGCAATCAAATTTTGAGAGGAAGGGATCCGGTTGAACTTTTCCTTGTCGGCGTGCATCACCTTATTCATCCGCTCAATATAATCGGCCAGTGAAAAGGAACTGCCTACAACCTGCATGGAAGCCTCAACACGCTTTTGCATTTTACTCATCAGCTTCAATACTTCCGGCTCTTTGAAAGCATCATTGCGTTCCGCACTCAGGATGACATTTAATTTGGTGGTACCGCCAAATTTTTTATTGATGAATTCATCGGTTTGAACGATCTGGCTGTCATCTTCAAATTTATCCAGGAAGCTTGAATTGATCCAAACCTTCTGCAGTCCATAAAGGCTCAGAACGATCACCCCGGCAGTGATAACAAAAACCATTTTCTTATTATTCAGCACTCGATGTGTCCAGGATTCTGCCCATGGATGCCTGGTCTGCCGTGATGCTTTCTTCTTACCGGGAAATTTGGGTTTCCCAAAGGTTATGATACCCGCCGGTATGAAGACCAGGGAAAGTATCATAGCTGACATCACACCAAAGGCAGTAAATAGACCGAAGTACTTGATCGGGTAAACTTCTGAAGTCAGCAGGGATATGAAACCTACGGAAGTAGTCACCGAGGTCATCACCACGGGTTTCCACATGTTCTTAATCATGTCCCTCGTGCTTTCCTGCTTTGAAGCATCCGGGTGTTCCTTTTGATAGAGTTTCATGTGGCTGAACAGGTGAATCCCGTCTGCCACCCCGATGGCGATCAGCATGACAGGCACCATCGTGGTCACTGCATATATGGGAATGGACAGTGCCGCCATCAGACCGAAAGCCCAAATCACACTGAACAGTACCACCAATAGCGTTAAGACAGTAGTTTTGATGTTGCGCAGCGTGACATAAAGCACCAGGATGATCACCAGAATAACAATGGGCACCATTCGCTGCATGTCTCTGGGCCCCAGGTAAGCCATGGTTCCTTCCACAATGGGGGTACCTGCTACATAAAGTTTGTGATCTTTATCCTCGTAGCTATCTGCAAGGTCAAGCAGACGATGATAAAATTCCTGGGAAAAAGCATCGTCGCCAATCTCTGCTATGGCAAGAGTTACCGTCTCATCTGCCGAAACAATCTTTTCATTGATCATCTCATTGTCCCGCACTTTTTGCTTCAGGCTGTTAATCTGCTGCTGCGATTCCGGTACTTCCCTATAGAAAGGATTGACCTCCAGTCCCGATTCCGTACCAATGATGTTATCCGCTGTATAAAGAGAAGTGACATCCGATTTTTCAATTTCCTCAAGCTTTTGCAAATCTTGGGTCAGTGCCTTAACCATTTTCAGGGTTTTGGCATTGTAGATCCCTCCTTTATTTTCAATAGCTATAATGATCCCGTCTTTGATGTTGAAGATGGCTTCTGCCGAATCGCTGTAAACGAAAGCCGGGTGGTCCTGTGGCATGTATTCATCCAAATCGGTTTCCATACTGGTGTTGTTCTTCATTTCCATAAAAAAATACACCGATAATGCCAGGATCAAGGTGAGCACCAATACCGGCCAGCGAAGTGTAAAATTCATGATGCGTTTCATAGAGTTTATTTTTTCGTAAGTGAATAATTACTGATTTATTTTTAAAAAAAAATTTTGTTCCTATTGATCCGGGAATATCATCATATTTCTTCTCCAGCTATTTATTGTCCCGGCTAATGCCTGTAGATGAATTCTTCCTTCGCTTACTCCAATTCCTTTAGAAAAAGAGGCAATGGTTAACCGGCTCAATTCCCTGTTCCCAATGATCTATATACTCCCTGCCATTATTTCTTCTTTGTTTCTTTGTTGTTGCAAAGTTAGTAAATATTTACTTACAAAGATAAATTATATAACAACATTTGGCAAAAATTTGTTTAACAAAATATAGAATTATTTGTAAATTTTACTAAATTTAATCAATAGTTCAATTTTAGTATGACTATTTTTAAACTCTCAATTAAAAATAGTGCACTCCAATGGAAATAACCTGATGTGGAACTTGATATACATAGAACGGCAAATAAGCGACAAATTTGAAAAAATCTCAAAGGCCTATCCTGTGGTTGCTTTGGTTGGGGCAAGACAAGCAGGAAAAACAACATTTCTGAAAAAACATCTTCATGGAGCGGCCTACGTCCTTTTTGATGATCCGGATGCCAGAGAGCTGTTCGAGGAAGATATAAAGAAATTTGAGACCCAGTATGTCAAACAACTAACGGTGCTTGATGAAGTTCATTATTGTAAAGATGCAGGAAGAAAATTAAAATATCTCGCTGATAAAGGGAACCGGCTCTGGATTACTTCTTCTTCAGAACTTATCCTGAAAAAAGAAGTGCTATCTTATCTTGTAGGGCGGGTGTCAATACTCCGGTTATATCCGTTCTCCCTTCAGGAATTTCTCAAAGCGAAACAATGGCGCTCCCTTAACGAGAAAATATTGAAACGGGCAGTTTGGGAGCACATGGTTTATGGTGGTTATCCAAAAGCGGTTTTAACAGAAGATACTGAACTTAAAGAGACCATCCTCAAAGACCTATACGAAACTATGATTTTAAAAGACATTGCACGAACCTTTTCAATCGATGACATTGATTCCCTTGAAAAATTCACGCGATATCTGGCCATTAACACCTCTTCAATAATAACTTATAACAAGATAGCCGATGTTATAAACATTTCTCACCAAACCATCAAGAAGTACCTGGATGCGATGGAGAAAAGTCATTTACTTGTTAGGGTTCAACCGTTTTATAGCAATAAAAATAAGGAAATAACCAAACAGCCTAAAGTCTATTTTTTGGATACCGGTTTGAGAAACGCTGTCGTTAATAGTTTCCGGACCGAAGCTGAAGGCATGCTGTTTGAAAATTATGTGCTTACCGAGTTAATAAAGAACGGATGGGAAGTCAAATTTTGGAGAAACAAATCAAAGGCAGAAGTTGATTTTATAGTAGAGGTAAAGGGAGAAATCATCCCCGTTGAAGTAAAGCTTTCTTCTACTAAGATTTCCCGAAGCTTACAGGCTTTCATAAAGATGTATTCTCCGAAACGGTGTTTTGTGGTTAACTATGAAGGCAAGAAAAGAACTGTGGGCTATGAAGACACAAAGATAGAGTTTCTTGATATCAAAACCCTGTTGGATCGGGTGTGAATGTGGCTTTAATCGGTCACCTTACTAAACCGTGGCACCAAACTCATAAATGGATTGAAAATATGTTGTTACTTGAATATTGTAATCTTCAGGTAATCTAAAAAATCTTTCAGACTCCCTTCCAGGGAAAGGGAAAATTCTTCCATCTTCCACATCTTCACAATCAGACGAAAAGTTCCCAAAATATTATTCACCATCATCTGATCGTCCAGATCTCCCCTCAGTTCGCCATTCGCTTTTCCTTCTTGAATTAGAGCCAGCATAAATTCCTGGTTTTCCTTAATCAATTCTGCAACTTTCTCGGAAAGTTCGCTGTCATTCTGAAAAATCTCTTCTGCGAAGATCACCGAGACAATTGCCGGATTGGCCTCAAAAAATTTACCCAGATTGTTTAGCGTTGCCTGTATCTTTTCATAGGTAGTACTGTCCGTTGAACGGGCTGATGTCTGAAAGGCCTTCATTTTTTCCCGGAACATATCAAGAATGGCGGAGAGGATCTGTTTTTTGTTTTCAAAATGCCGGTAGATTGCTCCTTCCGTAACTCCCGTTTCCTTTGCCAGATTTTTTATGGTAAGTCCTTGTATCCCCTTTTGATCAATAAGCCTTATGGCTTTATCGATGATCTGTTCCTGTCTTTGGGTAAGTTCTGTCATACAAGCGTATTTATCGCAAAATTACATTTTATGGAGAAAAAAAGAAAATTTATCCGGATGAGGCACGGAGGTGTGATGTTCAAAATAACAAATGGTATAACATGTATAGAATGATAAAATCTCTATCAGAGTCCTTGCAGTTTACTCAGGAGCCGTTATCTGGTATGATGTATTTTTCAGTCTTCTTTCCAGCAGTAAGGCGATAAGGATAAAAACGGGTATGGTGAGGATCAAACGCAGAACAGAAAATTTCAACCCCAGAAAACCGATCTCAAAGGTGAGCATGGGAATTTTGGCGGCGCTGAACATGCCCACATAAATGAAAATGTTGCGCAGGCTCGTTCCTTTTTTCCAGAGCAGATGTGCAAAAGGGAAAGCCACATACAACGATCCCGGCTGGATAACAGCGAGCAGGATCATGAGTCCCATCCCTTTCATCCCCGAGCCCTTACCTACATGCTTTTCAATTTTTTCTTTGGGTATCCATACATCGAACAGCCCGATCAGGATGAAAATGCAGGGGAGGATCATGAGCATTTCTTTCATGAACCGCCAAAAAGTGGTTTGAAACAGCTCTTCGCCAGTGGAAAAATCCGCGATGTAAGAAACTCCTATAAATATTGCAAATATTAGTATTACCGGCAGATCGAACTTATATTTCCGTAATTGTCTGTTCATGCTTTCCTTTTAAGTCAATGAGAAAATAATAGCCATAATTACACCTATAACTATGGCTCCGAGAAAACTCAGCCCGTTTCGGATTAATGTCACTTTCATCCCAAAATATTTGGCTTCCACCGGGATGGTCAGCGTGCCCACCATCTTCAGCGTGGTAATAAACAGAGCCAGGATACCGTAAGTAACACCGCTTTCCAGAAGCATGCCGGCCAGCGGATAAGAGATGAATCCGGGTATGAGGGATATGCTTCCCACAAGCGCAGCCATGACATAGCCCAAAATACCGGCCTGATCGCCGAAATATTTGAGCAGCATCTTTTCGGGTGTGAAAAATAAAGCTAAGCTTACCAGGATAATGACCGTGAGCAAGGTGGGCAAAAGCTTGAGAAACTGCATGGCTCCCTTTTTCAAACCCTCCAGGGTTTTCTGCCGGTTGGCGATGAAGGAGACCAGCAACAGCAGGCCCGTTATGATAAAAAGAATGGTCATTATTCCTTGCTCTTTTGAATCTGAACACCCAGTATTTTAGCGTGTTCTAAAGCTTCCATCTGATAAAGAGCCGGTTCTGAAATCACGCATTGGTCCTTACCTGCTTCAGTGTGTTCGTTATC